>DXCN01000033.1 GCA_019115985.1 Candidatus Rothia avicola
CTTTTTCTGAGGGTGAAATTAGCTGACCTGTTTTGGTCGTGTTCTGTTGATTTGGGGCCTTGAAGCGTGTTCAGTAGGAACTATGAGCATGCCTGAGTTCGCTGAGCAAAGGGGCGGACGCAGGTGTGCAGGGTCTGCGGTACGGCAGCCCGTTACTTTCTTATGATTCTTTGGAGGACATACGTGAGCGCCACCGGTGCTACTAAAGAGACTATTGGTCAGAAGCTGGGCCTGCCCGCTGGCAGCCTGATACAGGAGTTTGGCTACGATGAGGACGTCGACTTCGACCTGCGCGATGCACTAGAGGATTTTCTGGGTGCGGAGCTACTAGATGAAGACGATCAGGAAGTTGTCGACGGCATCTTGCTGTGGTGGCGTGCTGAGGACGGCGATCTGGTTGACGGGCTCATGGATGTACTAGCAACTCTCGATGATGGGGGAGTTGTGTGGCTTCTGACTCCAAAAAATGGTCGTGAAGGGCATATCCCACCGGTGGAGATTCAAGAAGCTGCCCCGCTGGCGGGCCTACACGTGACGACATCTGAGTCTCTCGCTCAAGACTGGGCCGCTTTCCGCCTAGTGATGAAGCAGGGGAAATAGACATAAGGGTCTTCTGTCTGGTTAGACAGGGGCCCTTTTAGTAGGTTCTAGCCCTGAAAGAGGGTGGCACAGAAAAAAGTTAATAATTTTTTTGAGAAAAATATAACCCCATGTCAATAAGGTATTTTCTGGTGCCTGTCTGCTTGAAACAGTCAGAAAATGGGCCCTTTTTGTGCTTCAAAGATGGTCTTCGATTTGCGCGACTGTTTTGACCTGCGTAGAGTATTACATGTCGTCGCGAGAGATAACGCGAAAGAGACAAGGGTCTTTAGCTCAGCTGGTAGAGCGCCACGTTTACACCGTGGATGTCATCGGTTCGATCCCGGTAGGACCCACAGATAAGCCCCACACTTTGGTGTGGGGCTTTTTTGAGCATAAGAATGCTAGACTGGGGCCCTGCCTCCCCAGGTGAGAGATAGGCCAGCGACAGTGAATAGAAACTTTAAACCTCGAAACTTTACCGCTGTCTTTTTGTCGGTAATCTGGTTGCTCATATCCCTCTTCTTTATCACCCAGGGAGCTATGGTGACCCTCTGGTCGATTTTTGCGTGCGTGGCCCTGGTCATCGGGGTTGCTGCCCTCTGGGTACTCTTCACCGACACCTACGACTCCTAACAAAACCCTGCCCCTTGCAGCTAGCCTCCCAGAATATGAGAGTTTGCTTCGTCTCACCCAGCCCTGAAGCATAAATAGAGCAGACCAGCGTAGTCTTAAAGGTATGACTGAAAACAATACTGCTCGTAAGGCGCAAATTGGTGTAACCGGCCTGGCCGTCATGGGTGCAAACCTGGCCCGCAACCTGGCCCGCAACGGCTATACTGTAGCCCTGCACAACCGTTCCGTTGAAAAGACTGACGCCCTGCTTGAAGCCCACGGCGATGAAGGCGACTTCATCCGCACCGAGACCCTGCAGGAACTGGTCGACTCTCTCGAATCCCCCCGCCGCATCCTGATTATGGTGAAGGCAGGCGGCCCCGTTGACGCCGTCATCGAACAGCTCGAACCCCTGCTCGATGAAGGCGACGTCATCATCGACGGCGGTAACTCCCACTTCCCCGACACCATCCGCCGCGAGCGTGCCCTGGCCCAAAAGGGCCTGCACTTCGTCGGTATCGGTGTTTCCGGTGGTGAAGAAGGCGCCCTCAACGGCCCCTCCATCATGCCCGGTGGTTCCGCCAAGTCCTACGAATCCCTCGGCCCCCTGCTCGAAAAAATCTCAGCTAAGGCCCCCAACGGCGACCCCTGCTGCGCCTGGATTTCAACCGATGGTGCTGGCCACTTCGTCAAGATGGTCCACAACGGCATCGAATACGCTGACATGCAGGTTATCGGTGAAGCCTACGATCTGCTGCGCACCGTTGCAGGTCTAGAACCCGCTGCCCAGGCAGAAATCTTCAAGCAGTGGAACACCACCGACCTCAACTCCTACCTCATTGAAATCACCGCTGAGGTTCTGGCCCAGGTCGATGCTAAGACCGGCAAGCCCCTGGTCGACGTTATTGTTGATGAGGCAGGCCAGAAGGGCACCGGCCGCTGGACTGTTCAGGCAGCCCTCGACCTGGGTGCCCCCGTATCCGGTATCGCAGAGTCAGTTTTCGCCCGTGCCCTCTCATCTAGCAACGCTGACGCTCGCAAGCAGGCTCAGGAAGAGCTACCCGCAGGCCTGATCGCAACCACCGCCGTTGCAAACGGCGACGAAGAGTTCATCGAGGACGTCCGAAAGGCCCTATTTGCCTCCAAGCTGGTTTCCTACGCCCAGGGCCTTGACATGCTGGCTAAGGCTGGTGACGAGTACGGTTGGGACCTCAAGCTCGACGTCATTGCCGGTCTCTGGCGTGCAGGCTGCATCATCCGTGCAGAACTTTTGGGCGAAATTATGAACGCCTACAAGGACGAGACCCCCGCCAACATGCTGCTGGCTCCCGGCTTCAAGAAGCTCATGGAAGAACTTGTTCCCTCCTGGCGTCGCGTGGTTGCTAAGGCAACCGCCGAGGGCGTGCCCGTCCCTGTCTTCGCGTCCTCCCTGAGCTACTACGACGGTCTGCGCCGCAAGCGCCTGCCCGCTGCTCTGATTCAGGGCCAGCGTGACTTCTTCGGAGCTCACACCTACGGTCGTATCGATTCCGAGGGCATGTGGCATACCGAGTGGAGCGGCGACCGCAGCGAAATCAACGCTGAGGACTCCCACACCCACTAGCTTCGCAATCAAGCGATGCAGAAAGGACCGGTTCCAGAGAACCGGTCCTTATCCATATAACTATTGAAATCTTAAATCCACATGGTTGGGTCCACGTACTCAACGGCGTCGACCAGGGGTTTTTTGTTGTCGGGGGTGCGCGGACGCGAGCGGGCGGGAATACCGGTAATGATAGAGTCCTCGGGGTGGTCGTGTACGACCACCGAGTTACCGCCGATAGCCGAGTCAGCACCGATGAGCACCGGGCCTAGGACCTTGGCACCGGCACCGATGGTCACACGGTCACCGATAGTGGGGTGGCGCTTACCCTTCTCAAGGGAACGCCCGCCCAGAGTCACCCCGTGATACATCATGACATCGTCACCGATTTCGGTGGTTTCACCGATCACCACGCCCATGCCGTGGTCGATGAAGAAGCGGCGGCCAATGGTGGCACCGGGGTGAATCTCAACCCCCGTCATGAAGCGGGCAAACTGGCTGAGGGTACGGGCCAGTGTGCGGGTAGACCCCCGCTGCCAGAGCTTATGGGCCAGACGATGGGCCCAGATAGCGTGCATACCCGAATAGTTAATCATGATTTCCAGATCACTGCGGGCGGCAGGGTCGTGCGCTTTAACGGTGTCTAAGTCTTCACGCAGGCGCGTTCGGAAACTCATGGTTCTCCTCATAATCTAGGCAGGGGAGCGCTCACGGCGCTCTTGCTGAACTCTACAACAGTCATGACGAGAACGATATTCCCTCTCACCCCAAAACATTTATGACAAGTTGAGGGCGGACGTCCGCGCAGACTTCTGCCTGCAAAGACGCAGGCACCCCGCTGCCAACCAGCGGGGTGCCCGAAATCATCACGGAGCTAAATGTTTAGCCGCGGATATCTTCGTAGAGCAGGGTGGAGATGTAGCGCTCACCGAAGTCGGGAACGACAGCGACAATCAGCTTGCCGGCGTTCTCGCTCTTCTTAGCTTCTTCCAGGGCGGCCCAGACGGCAGCGCCGGAGGAGATACCGCCCAGGATGCCCTCTTCGGTGCCCAGCTTACGGGCGGTAGCAACGGCGTCGTCGATAGCAACGTCGGTAACGGCGTCGTAGATGTCGCGGTTGAGGGTATCGGGCACGAAGTTGGCGCCCAGGCCCTGAATCTTGTGGGGGCCAGCCTTGCCCCCGGTCAGAAGGGGGGAGTCCTTGGGCTCGACCGCAACAACCTTGATGTTAGGGTTCTGCTCCTTGAGGTATTTGCCGGTACCAGAGACAGTGCCACCGGTGCCAACGCCAGCTACGAAGATATCAACCTTGCCTTCGGTGGCTTCCCAGACCTCGGGGCCGGTGGTGTTGTAGTGAATCTCGGGGTTAGCCTCGTTGGAGAACTGGGAGGCCAGAATAGCGTTCTCGGTGGAGGCAACGATTTCCTTGGCCTTCTCAACGGCACCGCGCATACCCTCAGAACCGGGGGTCAGTACAATCTCAGCACCGTAGGCGCGCAGCATGACGCGACGCTCATTGCTCATGGTTTCGGGCATGGTCAGAATGACCTTGTAGCCGCGGGCAGCACCCACCATGGCCAGGGCAATACCGGTGTTACCTGAGGTACCTTCAACGATGGTGCCACCGGGCTTAAGGGCGCCGGACTTCTCAGCGGCGTCGATGATAGCTACACCGATGCGGTCCTTGACGGAGTTGGCGGGGTTGTAGAATTCCAGCTTGACTGCGACGTTGCCGGGTAGGTCAGCAGCCAAGCGGTTGAGGCGGACGATGGGGGTGCGGCCGACAACCTCGGTGATATTGTTGTACATCTTTGACACGAGTGCACCTTTCAGGTAGAAACGACGAATGGTTCGCCCTCTAGTGTACGAAACACAGGGGGGAGGGCTTAACTTCTAAGAAACCTGGCGTAATGTTGCCTAGCCTTAGCCAGCTTGGGGTTAATGACGGCCATGCAGTAACCCTGGTGGGGGTTAAGAGCGTAGTAGTTCTGGTGGTAGTCCTCCGCCTCATAGAAGATGCCCAGGGGTTCTACCACCGTTACGATAGGCTGGTCCCACAGCTGAGAGGCCCGCTGAATGGCTGCCTCGAAGAGGGCCTTCTGCTCCTCATTCTCGTAGTAGAGGGCTGAGCGGTACTGGGGGCCGGCGTCCGCCCCCTGCCTATCCCAGCTGGTGGGGTTGTGCGAGGTAAAGAAGATATCGAGCACGGTTTCGGCGGGAATGACGGTCTCGTCAAACTCCACCTTGACTACCTCGACGTGGCCGGTGGTACCCGAACACACCTCGCGGTAGGTGGGGTTCGCAAGGTGCCCACCGGTGTAGCCGCTGATACTGGCGGTAATTCCTTCAAACTGACGATATACGGCGTCGATGCACCAGAAGCACCCGCCGCCTACAACAAAACTTTGCATACTTCGGGTAACCGTAGGTTCCCCGGTCTTATTCCCGGCCCAGGGCTCGTGACACAATAGGGGCATGACTGAACTTTCAACTCCCACCCTGAACGATGTAACCCGGGCCTTCCACGATATTTTCCCGCCCACTCTTGCCGAGAAGTGGGACGCTGCTGGTCTGGTGGTCGGGCGAGCTGACGCCCCCGTTACCACCGTCGGTTTTGCGGTGGACGCCACCGTGGCAACTGCCCGTGAAGCCGCAGAAAAAGGCGCGGGCCTGCTTATTACCCACCACCCCCTGCTGCTGCGCGGGGCGTCCTGCCTGCCCGATACCGACTATAAGGGCGAAATCGTGCATACCCTCATTGAGGCTGGCTGCGGCCTGCTTGGGGCCCACACCAACGTGGACTCGGCCCCGCACGGCACCAATGAGGTCTTCATGAGCAAGCTGGGCATCACCGACACCAAGATCCTGGCCGCGGAAGAGACCGTACAGATTGAGGGGGCGGACGTTCGCGTCGGCATCGGGCGCGTTGGCAGTCTGCCTGCTCCCGTCAGCCTCAAGGAACTAGCGGAAAAAATTGCTGACTTTCTGCCGGCAACCGCCGGTGGCCTGCGCATTGCAGGCCGGCCCGATCAGAAGGTCCAAAAAATTGCCCTCTGCACCGGGGCGGGCGATTCCCTCTTTGGCGATGCCCGGGCCTCGGGGGCGGACGTCTACATCACCGCAGATCTGCGCCACCACCCGGCCTCAGAAGCCCGCGAGCAGGCCCTCATCAGCGGCGGCACCCCGGCCCTCATTGACTGCTCCCACTATGCCAGCGAATGGCTCTGGATGGACGGAGCCGCCTGCCTTATCACCGAAAAACTGGCCGAGCAGGGCTTTGCAATCGACACCTACGTCTCGACCCTCAACACCGACCCCTGGGACTTCACCGTCTTCACCGGGCATGTTATAGAATCAGTATCAACAGCTTAAGTTTGACAAGGGATTGCTTATTCAAATTGTTTCCTAATACTTGCATTTGCTACAGATTCTCTCCGCTTGTTTGTGGTAGATCTAATGTGATGCGCATTCGCTTACTGTTGGGTTTGCATATTCCTAGTCGCTGTTGCAACCAACATCTCATCTGAGTGAACGATTAGGTTTTGATAACAATACACCGAGGCAGTAAACTAATTGCTGGTCATGCAAAATTTTATTAATACTTTAAATATTTTGTATTTTTGACTTGCTGGGAGATTTTTCCTACCTGTCGTTGAAAATGATCAATATTCCAGTATTTCGAGCGATCGGGCGCTGGTAGGTCAACTATTCTAATAATCGATACTAATTAAATATATTAGAAATTTATTTGGAGGCCAAAATGGAGATGGAAAAATGTGAAATTTGTGGAATGGGTGTAGAAGATATTGTCTATGCTTGCGATGGTAGTGGGAGGGAAATTTGTTGGGATTGTGAGGAAGGTCTTGCGGGTTCTGTGGATGGTTTTGCTAAGTATTGTTGCGGAAATATCTATGAGGAAGGGGAGGACGTTTGTCTGAGCTGTGGTGATTTTATTTAAATTCAATCAGAAAAATTAAAGAAATTTCAATTTTATTTTTCAAGTGAAAGGTTTTACGGTGTCTTATAAAGGTGATTATTTTGAATTTTCAAAGGTTTACCAGTACTGTATTGAAGTCCCATTTGAAGGTGCGGTTGCAGAAGGTGTATATGGCGCTAAAATTTTGGAAGGGGAGGTGGCTTGGTCCGCAGATATTGAGTGGGATAGCGAGCAACAAGGTTATCGTGTTTCCACATTTTGGCAGGACTATGGTGTAAATTTTTCAGATTTTGGAGAAGGTCCTGAGGAGGATCAATTTCAGAGTGACTTGGATGATTTTATTTCGGAATGTGGAATAAATTTTGATAACCTCGTTTAAATTTCAATAAATTAAAATTTCGGCTGGATATCATTAAATCCGAATGGAAATCTTCTTGTTTACTCAATTGCTGAGAGTAGAAATCTAGTTGGTTATTAATTTCTTAGGAGCTGTGAATGCGGGGTGGCGGTGTAGGTTTCAGCTTGCTTGCGTTAAGCGTTCGGGGGTTTTAATAGTCAATAAATAAACGTTATTTATTGTTTTGTGAAACTAGATAAGTATTTGAGGGTGATTTATCTAGTTGTGAAAGTTGATGGGCGTGTAGAGACTTACATAAACATTCTGGTTAATTTTCAAAATCAGGTGCTGGTCAAAGAGTTGACTCTGGGGTCAAAGTTATCTGAGCCATGATGGTATATTAGAATTTTCGATTAATCTTGAGAGTTTCTCCGTTTTTCATCCCTCAACGACAAGTGTTAGCAGACCCGGCTTCTTCTCGGTGGGGGAGAGCAGCTCCACCTCAAAGCCGGGGGCAAGAGCCTCTGCCAGCTCACCGGCGTCCTCAATCCCTGTCAAGTTTTCCTGCACCAGGTAGCGGCCCAGCAGGCCCCGGTAGTGCTTGGCCATATGCGAGACCACCTTGCGACTGCCGTCAGCCGCCACCTTCTCCACCCGAACCAGCAGGTGACGCTGTGGGGCGGGCGTCCACGCCTTCGCGTAAGCAGCAGAGCGGCCATCCACCACCAGCTGATCCCCGGCCAGCTCATCCAAGGGGCGTTTAAGCTCGCCCTTCCAAAACTTAGCCAGATCTCCGATCTCACCCAGCTTCGTGCCCATCGACAGCCGGTAGGCCGGAATCATATCGGTAAGACCCACCGCACCCCAGGCCGCAGATATCACCAGCACAGCCCTATCAGCCCGCTTTCTCGCGCCCGCCCCCAAAGAGCCGTACCCAAAAGCCTCAAACAAAACCCCCGAATACACCTCGGAGGCAGGCGCCGCCGGTTCCGACCACAACCGAGTATTCCGCTCAACCTCAGCCAGCAAGGACGGGCCCACCTTCAACACCTGCCCCGCATCGGGCAAACCGCTTACCCGCACCAATTCATCCACCACAGCCTCACGGGCCCCCGTCAACTCAGGAGCCAGCAAGTCACCCAACTCAACCCCGGAGCCAGATGTGGCAGGAGTCTTACCCTCAGACGGCGGAAACAAAATCAACATACCCACAAGTGTAGTAAAGTAGAACCCCAGAACGGGACGCCCAGGCAATCGCGTAGCGCACAAACGCTTCGAGGAAAGTCCGGGCTCCACAGCACAGGGTGGTCGATAACGTCGACTCAGGGTAACCTGCAGGCCAGTGCCACAGAAAACAAACCGCCCCCACCACGGGGTAAGGGTGAAAAGGTGAGGTAAAAGCTCACCAGTACCGCAGGCGACTGCGGTAGCTCGGTAAACCCCACCCGGAGCAAGGCCAAACAGGGCGCGCTAGTAACCAGTGCGGTGAAGCGCCCGGGTAGGCTGCTTGAACCCGCCGGCAACGGACGGGTCTAGATGGATGATTGCCGCCTGCCTGCGGGTAGGTACAGAACCCGGCTTATCGGGCGTCCCGTTCTCTCAACAGGCTTTGCTCTAGTTGGCGCTTTCGGCCTTCCAGACACGCCTTGCCGACAGCCGCTCTTGCTGGCTCTCGCAGAGCTCGCTCAGCAATTCACCGCCAGCCCCGCTCCACGTCGGCATTCGGCGCGTCTTTCCAGGCCTCAGCTCGACTCCGTCCCGTTCTTTACTCCCCGTGACCAAAGGGGTCAGGGTCTACACCCGGCATCCAGGTGTTACCTTCGGCCGTCCAGCCCTCAGCTTTAACAACTTTCTTGTATTTCTTGCTGTACTTGGCGTTCAGCCGATTCACATAGAGTTTGCCATCCAAGTGGTCAGTCTCGTGCTGCATGACGCGGGCAAACCAGCCGGTCGCCTCAAACTTCAGCGGATTACCCTCACCGTCAAACCCGTTGACCGTGACCCAGTCAGCGCGCTTGAGCGGGAAAGAATAGCCGGGGAAGGACAGGCAGCCTTCAACCTCATCGTAGGGGTCGGGGTCAGCCATTGAAATCTTGCCCAGGGTCAGCACGGGGTTAACCACCACGCCCAGCGGGGGCACGCCGTCCTCATTCTCAAACTTGTAGGTGAACAGGCGCAGGCCCACACCCACCTGGGGGGCCGCCAGGCCCACACCGTTCGAGACCTCCTGAGTCTCGTACATGTCGTCGATCAGCTTGCGCAGCTCATCATCAAAGGACGTGACCGGGGCAGCTGGGCGGTGCAGAACCGGGTTACCGTGAATAACAATGGGCAAAACAGTCATGACATAACCTCTCACGCAGGGTAAACAAAAAGGGTCGCTACGATAAAAACCGTAGCGACCCTTCTACTCGGGGTGATCGACGGGGGTTGAACCCGCGACCTCCTGGACCACAACCAGGCGCTCTGCCAACTGAGCTACGACCACCATGTGTACAAAAACTACCGTTTCTTTCACCGGCTTGTTTTGGCAACGGATACTAGCTTACACACAGTTTTAATTCCCCGCAAATCGAAAATGAGGTTATTCGGGGTGAGTGTGCTCACGGACTTTCGGGGCTGGGGGTGGGCGGACGCTGCCCTGCTGCGGGCAACGTCCGCACCGTCTGAACTCCTAAGCAGGATAAATCTGCTGGCGGGTTGCCGCAACCTCCTGTGCAACCTTCTGGGCGGTTGCGCTATCGGGCCCGGGGGAGGGTACAAAAACCGTGCCGCGGTAGTAGCGCAGCTCGTCGATAGAATCCTGAATATCGCCCAGTGCCCGGTGATTGCCGGTTTTTACAGGAGCGTTATAGGTGGCCTTCTCAAACCAGCGGCGGGAAAGCTCCTTGATGGTAGACACGTCAATCACACGGTAGTGCAGGTAATCTACGAGCTCGGGCATGTCGCGCACCAAAAAAGTTTTATCTGTGCCCACAGAATTACCACCCAGCACAGCCTTGCGCGGCTCGGGAACCCACTGCTTCACATAATCCAGCACTAGCTGTTGGGCCTCGGCCATAGTGATGCCCTGGTCCAGGTCATCCAGCAGACCAGAGACCGTGTGCATGTTGCGCACAAAATCATCCATCTGCTCAAGGGCCTCAGGCTCGGGCTTAATGACGACATCAACACCATCACCCAAAATATTGAGATCCCCGTCAGTCACCAGAGCGGCAACCTCAATCAGGGCGTCCTTCTCAAGAGAGAGGCCGGTCATCTCACAATCAATCCATACAATACGTTCATTTGAAATAGACACAGAACCAATCTACCCCTTTAGGGGCCTAACCCACAGCAGATTTTTAGAGAGCAGAGCGCCGCACACGCCCAGTGGGCTAGGGGCAGCCGGGTAAAATCAGGTGTACTCTTACGCTCGGCCAGGAGGACCATGAGCCCCAGAACAGCGCAAACCCATACCGCCAGCATCCCAGTGCACCGGTATAACCCCAAGACAGCCCACTATGTCTCGGGTAGTCCCCTGCGAACCCTCATCTTTGGAACCATCGGTTCTCTACTGGTGATGTTCGCCTCCTTCGGTGTGGGCTGGCTCGCAGATGCCTCTCCCTTCCGCCGGGTGGACTGGATTATCCCGCTACGCTACACGGCCCCCGGGCTGGTGACCTGCATCGCCCTACTCGTTGTGGGATCGATGATGCTCTGCCGCGAATGGTTGCGCATGGTGCAGAAACTGCTCGTCTGGGACCAGCGTGCAAAACGCTGGGCAACCGCAGCCCTTATCTGCTGGATGCTACCCCAGCTGTTTGCCTTCCCCCTCTATAGCCGTGACGTCTTCTCCTACTTTGCCCAGGGGCGCGTCATGGCCTCAGGGCTTAACCCTTACGAGTACGGGGTTTCTTCCGTCAATAACTTCTTCCAGTACGGTGCCGACCAGATGTGGTCCGAATCGGCTCCGCCCTACGGCCCCGTCTTTTTGCTCATCGAAAAATGGGTAGCCCAAATCGCCGGTGATTCCGTAGATACCGCCCTCTATCTCTTTAGACTGGTTGCCCTCATCGGAGTGGGTCTTATTGCCTACTACGTGCCTAAACTGGCGAGCCTCCACGGTATCAATGGCATACGAGCTAACTGGCTGGTGCTGGCCAACCCCCTCTTTATCGCCGCCTTCATCACCTCTTCCCATAACGACGCCCTGATGACCGGCCTGGTACTGGCAGGTGTCTACCATGCGGCTGCCCGCCGCGATACTGTGGGCGGCCTACTGGGAATTACCCTGGTGACCGCGGCGGTGGCCGTCAAGCCTATTGCCCTGGTCGCCCTACCCTTCATCGGGCTTTTCTGGGCAGGTAGGGGAGCCAGCTGGCCCCGCCGCTTTATTTTCTGGGCCATGACCCTTGCTATCTCCATGGCGGAGCTTTGGGTACTTGGGTTCGTGACCGACCTGGGCTTTGGTTGGATTGGGGCCCTAGCTACCACCGGTGGCCAGTACATCTGGTTCA
>DXCN01000034.1 GCA_019115985.1 Candidatus Rothia avicola
CGCTGCTGAGGTCTAGGCCTTGTTCTTTGGCTTGGGTGATGAGGTTTTGGGCGAGTTGGTGTTCTGTTGTCATGGTGTTATTTTCTCCTGTTGGGGTTGGGAGGGTTTACACCGTTTTTCTGACAGTCCCCGTTACCCTCTTATGAGCTTGCCTCAGGTATTGAAGCAAACCCAAGTTTCTGAACTTGAAGCCCATGAACTGATGAGTTTCTTATCAGAGCGCGGAGTTATCAGGGCTGTATCTTCTCAAGAATGGGGGTGGGGGTCGGCTATGGAGAATTATCTTCCCCTATCCTCTGAAGCTGAGGAACCCGTCAGTATAGAGGTCTGGATCCGTGAAAGAGCACATGATGGTGGGGTGACTGCAACAGAGGTCGCTCAGAAATATGAGGTGGAGAGGCTTGAAGTTACTGCTCTCTTGCGGAAGATGCGGGAGCAGAATCTTTTAATCATTGATCCAGATGGGCCCCAAAGGGGGCCGAACACTCGGTGGGTAGCAGTAGGAGATGGTGGTTGAGTTTAGCAAGGCTTATAGTTGTTTCTAGCGGTCAAGGGAGCAAGACAGATACAACTTCTGATGGCTGGTGCAGAGTACTAGTGATACATGGAGCAGATTAAGTTATAGAGTCCTTGCCTGAGTAAAACTAGGTCTGACCCCGTAGACTGGTGGAGAGTTTGTTTTCAGGAGGAATGGTCTTGGCTCAGAAGAGTGAATCACCCAATCGTGGGTTTAAGGCGCAGGTACGCGGTCCGCTGATTATTGCGGCGGTCTTGGCCCTGGTGGCTTTCTTGGCCATCGTGGTTTTTGCAACCGGCGGTACAAATAACACTCCGAATGTGGTGCTGGCTTTGACCGTTGCCGGCGCTGTTTTTGTGGTCACCCTGGTCATCTGTGCAACCCTGATTCTGGTGGAGCGTCCTAACGACCCCGAGCTGGGTGAAGGTACCGGTATCAACCGGTCATCTGCCAAACTGTACGCTGAGGCCCGCGCCCGCCGCGAAGCCGAGACCAAGCGCCGCGAGGCTGAAGAAAAAGAACGCCTGGCCAAGCGTATTGACGAGGCCAACGCTGCCCAGGGCGGCCAGCAGTAAGCCTGATTCAGTAAGACAGAAGGGCCGGGGCAGGTGCCAGTGGTGGTACCTGCCCCGGCTCTTTTATGGTTGAGGCACTGAGGTGCTGGGTGTCCTAAACCTCGGGGCACCCTAGACCTCGGGGTGCTCTAGGCCCTGGGGTGTCCTAAACCTCGGGGTCGATGAAGACTCCGTCGAAGTAGGCCGCCAGGGCGGTGTGGTCAGTGAGGGGCAGGACTGCACCCACGTACTGGTCAGGGCGCACAACTACCACTACACCGTCGCGGGAGAGTTTGCGCTCTTCGAAGATATCTTCATCGGGCAGGGCGCAATAGATGTTCTCCCAGTACTCAATCTGATAAGTGCCCACCAGGGGGCGGAAGGCCGCGGGGGCATCGGTGGTCTCGAACTCGGTGTAGTTCTGCTGGTAGATCACCACCGGCTCAATCAGGGCGTCGAAGTCAGCCCCCTCAGCCCGGTAGCGCGTGAAGGGGGAGGCGGGGTCGCTGATCAGGAAGTCGCTGAGCTCTTTGACTTTTGACTCGGCGGACGCCGGGTGTGCGGCATCGGCGAAGACGTAGAGCCGGTATCGGCCGTCCGCTCTTGCTTCGTGCCCCAGGTGGCGGGGGTAGGCGTTCTCGCGGCGGTTCACGCGGGCTGAGCGGAACCGCTTGCCGACGGGGAACCCCTCAGCCAGGTGCTGGTGCTCGCTCCCGCCGGTGATAAGAGAAGGCTTGTACTCGGTCATGAACCCGGCCGGGAACTCGGCGGTTTTCACGTAGAACTCTTCAAGATATTCGGGGCTGGGTAGGTCCTCGGGCTTGGTGGCCATGAGGGTGGACCACTCTTTATCGAAGTCAATCAGGTTCTTGGCAATTTCCTGGCGTTCGCCGGAGTAGGTATCGAGTAGGGCCTCGGGGGCGCGTCCTGAGAGTACGTGGCCGAGCTTCCAGGCGATGTTGAAGCCGTCCTGCAAGGAGACGTTCATACCCTGGCCTGCCTTGGCTGAGTGGGTGTGGCAGGCGTCGCCGGTGATGAAGACGCGGGGGGTACGGGTGCCGCGGTCGCAGGTATCGACGTCGTCGAAGTGGTCGGTGAGGCGGTGGCCGACTTCGTAGACCGAGTGCCAGGCCACGTTCTTCACGTCGATGGAGTAGGGGTGGTAGATGGCGTTGGCGCGGTCGATGATTTCTTCAATGGGGGTGGAGCGTACGGCGTGGTTGTCGTCGAGGGGGACTTCGCCCAGGTCAACGTAGACGCGGGCCAGGTGGCCGCCTTCGCGGGGGATATGCAGGATGGAGCCCTTGGTGGAGGTGATAGCGCATTTCATGCGCCAGTCGGGGAAGTCTGTATTGACCACGACGTCCATGACGCCCCAGGCATGGTTGGCGGCGTCGCCTGAGAGGGTGCGGCCAATGGACTTGCGGACGCCTGAGCGGGCCCCGTCGCAGCCGATGACGTACTTGGCGCGGACGGTGCGTTCTTGGCCGTAGTGCTTGCCGGTCGTATGGCGGACGGTGACTTTCACGGGGTAGTCGTGGTCTTCTTCAACGGTGAGCCCGAGGAACTCAACGCCGTAATCGGGGGAGATTTTGCCGGGGGAGTTGCGGGCGAAGTCGGCGAAGTAGTCGAGAATGCGGGCCTGGTTGATGATCAGGTGGGGGAATTCGCTGATGTTGTGGGGGTCATCGGGGGTGCGGGTGGTGCGGACGATGTTGTCGGGGTTGGCAGGGTCTGGTTTCCAGAAGCTGGTTTCGGTGATGTGGTAGGCCTCGCGGATTACTTCTTCGGCGAAGCGGAAGGCCTGGAAGGTTTCGACGCTACGGGCCTGGATGCCGTCAGCTTGGCCGAGTTCGAGGCGGCCTGCCCTGCGTTCGATGATGCGGGTGTTGATCTGGGGGAACTGGGAGAGCTGGGCGGCGGCAATCATGCCGGCGGGGCCGGAGCCGACGATGAGGACGTCCATGGTCTCTGGTAGTTCATCTGCGCGGTTGATGCCGTACCCAGCTGGGTCTTCAAGGCGGGGGTCGCGGGAAATATAGCCGTTGTGGTGGAAATGCATGGTGCTCCTTAGGGAGTGGGTGCGGCGCTGCACCCCAGCAAAGATGTGATGGGTAACACTTGCTCTGAATCATATACGATGTGCGGCAGGGGTGGCAAGAGTTGTCTGAAATCTATCGCGGGGTGGCTGTAAGGCTTTTGCGAAAACCTCTTGCTGTGATGTGAGCTACTTGCTAGTGTATGAAAATGATATACGATTTCAGACAAGGTTGATAGAGCTCAACGAGGAGACTCCATGACTGCTACCCCCTCCAACCGAGATTCCCTTCCCGTCACGCCCGGCAAGATTATCGCCGTGCATGTGGCCTACGAATCGCGTGCAGCCCAGCGCGGGCGTCGTCCGTCTCAGCCCTCTTACTTCTTCAAGCCCACCAGCTCCCTGGCCAGCTCCGGCGCCCCCGTTGAACGCCCGGAGGGTACCGAACTCCTTGCCTTTGAGGGGGAAATTGCCCTGGTTATCGGCACTCCTGCCCGCCATGTTCCCCTTGAAGAAGCCTGGAATCACGTCGCCTACGTGACTGCTGCCAACGACCTGGGCATCTATGACTATCGCCCCGCTGACAAGGGCTCCAATGTGCGGTCTAAGGGTCGTGACGGCTACACTCCTCTTGGCCCCGGCCTCATCGACGCCCGCACGGTGTCAGAAGACCAGCTACGCATCCGCACCTGGGTTAACGGCGAACTCGTACAGCAGGACGACACCGCCGCAGCCAACATGATCTTCCCCCTCTCCCGGTTCGTCGCTGACCTCTCCCAGCACATGACCCTCGAAACCGGCGACGTCATCCTGACCGGCACCCCCGCAGGCTCCTCTGTCATCGTCCCCGGTGATGTTGTCGAAGTGGAAGTAGACGCCCCCACCTCCTCCGGGGCCCCCACCTCGGGCCGTCTCGTTACCCCCGTTATCGCAGGTCGAGGCGACTTCAACGAGTCCATCGGCACTCTACCCGCCGCTGACGAAAAGCAGACCGAAGAAGCCTGGGGCTCCCGCGAAGCTGCCGGGTTACCCCCGCTGGAAGAACAAGAAACCTCACAGGCTGCGTCCGCCCTGACCCCCGAACTCCGTCGCCTCCTGCAGGCCGTGCCCACCGCTGGACTCTCTGCCCAGCTCCGCGCCCGCGGCCTCAACAACGTTGTTATTGAGGGAGTCTACCCCCAGACCCCCGGCACCAAAATCGTCGGTACCGCCAAAACCCTGCGCTTTGTGCCCAACCGCGAAGACCTCTTCAAGGCCCACGGCGGTGGCTACAACGCCCAAAAACGCTGCTTTGACGAGGTGACTGAAGGAGAGATTATCGTCATTGAGGCCCGCGGGGAGTCTGGCTCCGGCACCCTGGGCGATATCCTGGCCCTGAGAGCGAAAGGACGCGGGGCCGCCGGCGTTATTACCGACGGCGGGGTGCGCGACTACGCGGCTGTCAAAGAAATCGGCCTGCCCGTCTTTACCCAGGGCCCCCACCCGGCCGTCCTGGGCCGTAAGCACGTGCCCTGGGAGGTCGATGTGGCGGTGGCCTGCGGTAACGCCACTGTGCTCCCCGGTGACATCATCGTTGGTGATGACGACGGCGCCATCGTCATCCCGCCCGCTATCGCAGCCGAAGTCGCCCAGGCCGCCTTCGATAAAGAACATGAGGACGCCTGGGTCGCCGAACAGGTCGCAGTCGGTCACCCTGTGGACGGGCTCTTCCCACCCACCGGCGCCTGGAAAGAAAAGTACAAAGACTGGCTGGCCCAGAACCCACCCGCTCAGCCCTAACCCGCTAGGAACCACCGTGAACATCGACCTCTACCCCGGGACGTCAATACCGGTGACCCTCAACTACGAGAAGGGTCTATCTAAAGCCGAGGCTGCTTATACCTGGGTGCGCGAAAAAATCGTGAACGGTGATTTTACTGCCGGTCACCGCCTGGTGCTGGCCTCTATCGGTAGGGAACTTGATATGTCGGTGGTTCCTGTGCGAGAAGCTATCCGCCAGCTTGAAGCAGAAGGCCTCGTCACCTTCGAGCGGAATGTGGGTGCCAGGGTCGCCATGGTCGACAGCTCCGCCTACGTAGAGAGTATGCAAACCCTCGGCATTTTAGAAGGCGCAGCCACCGCCCTAGCTCTGCCCCACCTGACTCCTGAAGACGTCGCTGCGGCTCGTGACTACAACCGGCAGCTTGCCACCCTCCTTGAAGACTTTGACCCCAAAGCCTTCACCGACCTCAACCACCGGTTCCACCAGGTTCTTACCCACCGCTGCCCCAACCAGCACCTCGTAGACCTGGTCGGAAGCGAATGGAACCGCCTTGGTAACCTACGCGAATCAACCTTCTCTTTCGTGCCCGGCCGCGCTGCCGAATCAGTGGCAGAGCACGACCGAATTATCGACCTCATCGACCACGGTCAGCCAGCCCACGAGGTCGAACAAGCTGTACGAGACCACCGCCAGGCGACCCTCACCAGCTACCTCAGCACTATCCCCGAGCCGGTATAACCCACCCACCGGCGTCCGCCCCTCACACCACACAAAGGAGTTACCTGTGAGCACTACTGAAACCACTACCGCCCCCACCAAGCCTGCCGGGCTGCCCGAGCGCATCCAGCACTACATCAATGGCCAGTTCGTTGACTCCACCGACGGAGAAACCTTCGACGTGCTCGACCCCGTGACCAACCAGCCCTATATTCAGGCTGCCTCGGGCAAGAAAGAAGACATTGAAGTCGCTGTAGCCGCTGCCCGCACCGCCTTCACTGAGGGCCCCTGGCCCCGTATGCTCCCGCGCGAACGCGCCCGCGTGCTCATGAAGATCGCCGACATCGTCGAATCCCGCGAGGACGCCCTCGCCCAGATGGAATCCTTCGACTCCGGCCTACCCATCACCCAGGCCAAGGGCCAGGCCCGACGCGCCGCCGAAAACTTCCGCTTCTTCGCCGACCTCATCGTCGCCCAGACCGACGATGCCTTCAAGGTCCCCGGCCGCCAGGTCAACTATGTCAACCGCAAGCCCATCGGTGTCGCAGGCCTCATCACCCCCTGGAACACCCCCTTCATGCTGGAATCCTGGAAGCTGGCCCCCGCCCTGGCAACCGGCAACACCGTCGTCCTTAAACCTGCTGAGTTCACCCCCCTCTCTGCCTCCCTCTGGGCCGGAATCTTCGAAGAAGCAGGCCTACCTGCAGGTGTCTTCAACCTGGTCAACGGCTTCGGCGAAACCGCAGGTGATGCCCTGGTCAAGCACCCCGACGTCCCCCTCATCTCCTTCACCGGCGAATCCAAGACCGGCCAAATCATCTTCGCCAACGCCGCCCCCTACCTTAAGGGCCTCTCCATGGAACTCGGTGGCAAATCCCCGGCCGTCGTCTTCGAAGATGCCGACCTCGAAACCGCCATCAACGCCACCATCTTCGGTGTCTTCTCCCTCAACGGCGAACGCTGCACCGCAGGCTCCCGCATCCTGGTCCAGCGCAGCATCTACGACGAATTCGTTGAACGCTATGCCGCCCAGGCTAAGCGCGTCAAAGTCGGCCTGCCCTCAGACCCCGCCACCGAAGTCGGTGCCCTGGTGCATCCCGAGCACTACGAAAAGGTCATGTCCTACGTAGAAATCGGTAAGACCGAAGCCCGCCTCGTTGCAGGCGGCGAACGCCCCGCCGACTTCCCCGAAGGCAACTTCGTCCTCCCCACCGTCTTCGCCGATGTCGCCTCCGACGCCCGCATCTTCCAGGAAGAAATCTTCGGCCCCGTCGTCGCTATCACCCCCTTCGATACCGACGAAGAAGCCCTAGAACTGGCCAACAACACCAAGTACGGTCTCGCCGCCTACATCTGGACCTCCAACCTGCAACGCGCCCACAACTTCTCCCAGGCTGTTGAAGCAGGCATGGTCTGGCTCAACTCCAACAACGTCCGCGACCTCCGAACCCCCTTCGGTGGCGTCAAAGCCTCCGGCCTCGGACATGAAGGCGGCTACCGCTCCATCGACTTCTACACCGACCAGCAGGCCGTCCACATCAACCTCGGCGAAGTCCACAACCCCGTCTTCGGCAAGGCCGACTAAAACCCCACCACGCACCCGCGGCCGCCGGGCAGGCACCGTAGCCTCGCGGCGACCGCCCCACCCAAGAAAGCAAAACCATGTCACCTACCTTTGTTGACTACCCCGTCATCGTGCCCGACGAGAACGCACCCGACATCGTCCGCTGCGCCTCCATGGAACTGGTCGTCACCGACCTCGAACGCTCCCGCAACTTCTACGTCGACGTGCTCGGCCTCGTCGTCACTGAAGAAGACGAGAACACCATCTATCTGCGCTCCCTCGAAGAGTTCATCCACCACAATCTGATTCTGCGCAAGGGCGAGGTTCCGGCTGTGGCAGCTTTCTCCTACCGCGTCCGCACCCCCGAAGACCTCGACAAGGCCGAAAAGTTCTACACCGCCCGCGGCTGCGAGGTACGCCGCAAGAAGGACGGCTTCGTCAAGGGCCTCGGCGACTCCGTGCGTGTGCTCGACCCCCTCGGCTTCCCCTACGAATTCTTCTACGACGTCGACCACGTCGAACGCCTCGCCTGGCGCTACGAACTCCACACCCCCGGCGCTCTTGTCCGCCTCGACCACTTCAACCAGGTCACTCCCGATGTCCCCAAGGCTATCGAATACATGGAAGACCTCGGCTTTCGCGTCACCGAAGACATCCAGGATGAAGCCGGTACCTCCTACGCCGCCTGGATGCGCCGCAAGCCCACCGTCCACGACACCGCAATGACCGGCGGCGACGGCCCCCGCATGCACCACGTCGCCTTCGCCACCCACGAAAAGCACAACATCATCGCCATCTGCGACAAGCTCGGCGCCCTGCGTCTCTCTGACCACATCGAACGCGGCCCCGGCCGTCACGGCGTCTCCAACGCCTACTACCTCTACCTGCGCGACCCCGACGGCCACCGCGTCGAAATCTACACCCAGGACTACTACACCGGCGACCCCGACAACCCCCGCGTCACCTGGGATGTGCACGATAACCAGCGCCGCGATTGGTGGGGCACCCCTGTCGTCCCCTCCTGGTATACCGACGCCTCCCGCGTGCTCGACCTCGACGGCAACCTCGTACCCCTGGTCGAACGCACCGACGACTCCGAAATGGAACAGACTATCGGTGCCGACGGCTTCTCCTACACCCGCGCTGGTGAAGAAGACATGCCCGACTGGAAGAAGGGCGAATACAAGCTGGGGCACCAGCTGTAAAGACTGAAATACATAAGTTCGGTGCTTCGGGATATGCTCTAGCCGACTGACCCCCTTGGGGCTCGCGCGGGGCGCTCGCCCCAATTCACGCCAGACCCAGCCAGTCGGCGGCGAGCATATCCCTCAAGCACCTCCCGCAGTATTGAAAGCTAACTATGCTCACCACAGAACAGCTCACCAAAATTGCCGATGACCTGGCCGAGGCCGAGGCCAATCGCACCATGATTCCGCGCCTGACCGCCACCTACCCCGACATGACCGTTGAGGACTCCTACGCGGTGCAGAATATGTGGCGGGCCCGGGGCGAGGTCGCTGGCCGCCGTCTTATCGGCCGCAAAATCGGGCTGACCTCCAAGGTCATGCAAGAAGCCACCGGCATTACCGAACCTGATTACGGGGCGATTTTCGCTGACCAGGTTTACGAAAACGGCTCGGTCATTGAGCACTCCCAGTACTCCAACGTACGTATTGAGGTTGAGCTGGCTTTCGCGCTCAAGGACGACCTGACCGGGCCCAACGTCACCATTTTCGACGTGCTGCGGGCCACCGAATATGTGGTTCCGGCCCTAGAGATTCTGAGCTCCCGCATAGAGATGGAGGGCCGCACCATCGTCGATACCATCAGCGACAACGCTGCCCTGGGCGCCATGGTCTACGGGGGTAACCCGGTTGACCCGGCCTCCGTCGACCTGCGCTGGGTTTCAGCCCTGCTCTACCGCAACGAGCAGATTGAAGACACCGGGGTAGCTGCCGCCGTCCTGAACCACCCGGCCAACGGTGTTGCCTGGTTGGCCAACAAGCTGGCTGCCCACGGGGATTCTCTCACAGCTGGTGAGATTATTCTGGCCGGTTCTTTCACCAAGCCCATGTGGGTGCACCCGGGTGATACTGTCCACGCCGACTACGGGGACTTAGGGGCGGTAACGTGTCGCTTCGTCTAGATAAGCCCTTCGGCCAGCACCTGCACACCCTCGGACGCCCTGCAGTGGGCATGTGGGTCTGCTCAGGTTCACCGGTGGCCGCTGAAATCTGCGCTGGTTCCGGCCTGGATTGGCTGCTGATTGACGGGGAGCACGGGGTTGCCAGCCTTGAGACGGTGCAGCAGCTCCTGCAGGTGACGGCTGCCTACCCGGTACAGACCGTGGTGCGGTTGCCCTCCCTGGATATTGTCGCTGTTAAGCAGTTCTTGGACGCCGGTGCCCAGAACCTGCTCATTCCCATGGTCGATACTGCCCAGATGGCTCGGGACGCGGTCGCTGCTACCCGCTACCCCCCGGCGGGGGTGCGCGGGGTGGGGTCTGCCCTGTCCCGTTCAGCCCGCTGGGGCGGGGTGCCCGGCTACCTGACTGAGGCCGAGAAGTACATTTCGCTTTTTGTGCAGATTGAGTCGGTTACGGCAGCGGAGAATGCTGAAGAGATTTGCGCGGTGGACGGCTTGGCCGGGGTCTTTATAGGGCCCTCAGACCTGGCTGCCTCGATGGGGTTGCTGGGCCAGCAGAACCACCCGCAGGTGGTGGACGCCGTAAAGCGGGTTATCGAGATAGCCCGTGCCGCCGGGGTGAAGGTTGGCGTGAATGCCTTTGACCCGGTGCAGGCAGAGGACTATCTGGCTGCCGGTGCTGATTTTATTCTGGTGGCCGCTGACGTGCAGTTACTTGCCCTGGAATCTAAGAAGCTGGCGGCTCGTTTTATTACCGGTAGCGGCGAGGACAGCCAGGATTTGGGCTACTAGGCCCCTGACTGGAAAAGGAAAACCCGGGAAGAAAATATTTTCTTACCGGGTTTCTTTTTTATTTACGGACGGAAACTTCTACTCACTTCATCTGGATTAGTAGTTTAGCTATACTCCTGTCCTACAGCCTCGTAGCTATTCTGCGTCGCGTTGTTTTAGCTTGACCTCCACCTTAGGAATCTTGCGGGCAACATTCCTAATTCCATCAATCGTTTCAGTAGCTTTAGCGCTTGCAGCAACTTTCCAGCCAAAGACTTCTGACTCGCTCCATGAGTTTTCCTGTAGCTCTAAGGCCTGCGCAAAAGTGTCTAAGTCTTTGTCTACGGCACTAATGCCTGCAAAGATTCTCTTCACAGCGATAGGGTTTCTGAATTGCATCTCTTGCGCAGTTTTCCAGGCTGGGCCAAGCTGACTGCCAAGTTCCAGAAGAGTTGACTCAATTTCCGAGATGCGGTGATTTCGAGCTAGTTTCAGTCCTTCTCGATGTCGTTCTAAGGCTTCAGGAGATTCTTCCAACACCCGGTCAAGTTCGATGACTGCAAGTTGGTCCTGAATCATTACCGCATTTCCTAGAGCCATGAGCCAGCCGGCAATTTCGCTACTGAGTACATCTGTCGAGGACTTGAGATCAGCAGCTGTTTTTGCTGTCTGAATTTTTTGAGCAAGACCCTGGATTTTTTGTAGTGCATATTTTTGTACCTTAGTGGCGTCCGCTCCACATGATGCTACTTTGGACCACGTGGTAGAAGATACAAAACCTGTCTCCTCACGGATTATGTATGCTTCTTCAGTAGCGTGTCTAAGTGAGAAAAGTTCGGCAATTACATTGTCTTTTTGATCCTGAAGTAAATCATCGATTTTGGCATCAATAACCTCCAGGTATTCCGAAATTTCAGATATTGACTGTTCGAGGGCTTTCTGCGCGAGAATGCTGCCAAGTACAGCTGCACCGGCAGGGGTGAAGAGCCCACCAATTTGGGAAAATTTCAGGTGCTTGATGATTTGTCCGTTACTTGCGCGTGCGACTCCACTCGTAGCGTTGGTAGCCTTAGCTAGGGCGGCCGATTCCTTGGTGAGCTTCACCCATCTACCGGACTGCTCCACCAAGTTCATTGCCTCAGTTGTAGTAACTCCAGCTGTGTGAATTGCTTTATTGAAAGCAGAACCGATTGGCTGTGATTTAATACCGTTAGCGCTCAGCCAAACCTCAATCGCATGGGGGTCTCCAAAAAGAGCAAGACCCTTTTCATCTTCAACTACTGTAATTTCTCCATCGGCAGGAGAGAAGGACTCTTTTTCACTCATAATCTCATCATAGAACTTTGTAGGTAGAAGTTTGTACAAAGACTTATTTGTAAAGACGTTTTGCGAACTTATGAGGCTTATTCATAAGGGGTGCCCCGCAGCCAAAAACACCAACCCCCGCACCACCGAAAAAACCCGCCCATACGACCCCAACGGCTGCCTAAACCCCACATGAAGGATCCGCCAGGTCTTGATCTGAGCGATGACTCTCTCCACCACCGACCGCAACCGGTTCAGCACCCGATTATTCCGCTCCTGTTCCTTGGTGAGCGGGACTGTCAGGAAAACGGTGTAAACCCTCCCAACCCCAACAGGAGAAAATAACACCATGACAACAGAACACCAACTCGCCCAAAACCTCATCACCCAAGCCAAAGAACAAGGCCTAGACCTCAGCAGCG
>DXCN01000035.1 GCA_019115985.1 Candidatus Rothia avicola
CGCTGCTGAGGTCTAGGCCTTGTTCTTTGGCTTGGGTGATGAGGTTTTGGGCGAGTTGGTGTTCTGTTGTCATGGTGTTATTTTCTCCTGTTGGGGTTGGGAGGGTTTACACCGTTTTTCTGACAGTCCCCAAGTTGATGCGCTGTCTAGCCTTCGATGAACCATTGAGACCATCGTTAGCACTTCGAGCAATTCGTCCTCACTAAGTGTCCGGTTAAGTCTCGGATCATGAGCTGTCGGGTTCCGATAGAGACCGTTTAATCCCTTTATTAGATTTGCGAACCCTTTTTGCTCGTCCTTCTCAGTCTGTGTCTCTAGCGAGTTGATCGCGAGCATCGGCACTCCTGATTGGCCAAGCGCCAGGGTGGCATCAACGAGTGCGGCTCCGTCGCCGGACGCATTGGTCAAGTGCCGTATACGGTCAAAGATACTCTTCGTTGCTTCAAGACAGGCATGAAAGTAATCTTTCTTCAGCACTTCAATTGAGCAGTATCGGAGTACTTCCGGATGACATTTGCGGCGGCGAAGCTCATCGCGAATCGACGTGGCGATATGAGATGCCTCATCAAGGGTCTGAGCAACTGGACCTTTAGCTATCTGTCCGCTGTCATTGATCCGTAGCCCCACAAAGGCAAGGCGTTCATTGAGTCTATCTTGACGGAGTGTAAATAGCTCTAAGCGGTTACGATACCTCACCGGTTCCATAGCCTTACCGATGAAAGTGATAATACGTTTGGAACTCTGGTCCTTATTCTGACGCGCAACAAAAGCTGCCGTCAGTCGATTACGCTTGGTTGCTGTCGGGGTTGGATCTTCCATGTTCAGCTGTTGAAGCAGATCACCAATCTCGCTTCCAGTCAGACCATCTGAAGTATCGGCAAGGACTGCGGCAAGCTCCTGTAACACGGCATAGGACCATGGTTGCTCATATACTGGTTTCGTCATTTCGCCTTCAAAGTTAGGTGTTGCAGAACCGGAAGTAATATCGGTTGCTGATTCGCCTACCATCAGTCCATTGAATCGCAGGCCATTTACGAGCACAGTAGGTGGAGTGACACCCCAATACCGGGGTTACCCAGGTAGATTCCCGATTCTGGAAAAAGTATCTCATCTAAATAACGATGCAAGCAATCAAGTACGGGGGGGGGACAGCTTATCTAGCTGTATTTGCTCGTTGCTTTCAACCGCAAAAAGGAAAGCCACCTTTATTGTCTATCGTGTGGCCTAGAGGTGGGCTTTAGAGGTCGGCAACATAGATACTCTCGGCCTGAGCTAGGGCAGATTCTTTAAAAAGGGGGTTCCTCATCGCTCTGGTAATAACCAAATCGACGTCTCTGTGGGTGATTGCTTGTAGCTCCTCTTTGAGCCCACAAAAATCTTCAAAAATGTCATCACGCTGGGGCAGAAAATCAACTAAGAAGTCCAAATCACTCTCTTCTGTGAAGCCCTCAGCGACTGCAGACCCAAAAAGCGAAAGCCGAGCAACTCCATGTCGGGTAGCTGCCTCCCGAATCGCCTCAGCATCAAAATCCACTAGTATTGTCATGCTCTTAGTATCGCACGATGCTCTGTAACAAGGGAATAACGTCTGAGCTTGTCCTATAGACAAAAACCTCCCGGACCTGTTTCGCACAGGTCCGGGAGGTTTTACAAGCTCAAACCAATCAGAGACTAGACAGTAAAACTGAACTAGATTACATCAGAACATTAGTCACATGGCCTCTGCCTCAGCAGGGTCAATCTCATACCAGTGCTTCGGATTCCGCTTGCATTCGAGAGCGGGGGAACGCTCAGTTATCTCTCGCCGTTTCTTGCTGTTCGTATAGATGTAGTCTATCCACTTCGTCGGCTTGTTGTAGTAACGCATTTTACCGCCGCATTGGGGGCATCGACCGACACGAACCTTCTCCAACGTGATTCGTCGGCCGACGCCGCTCAGCGCCCAGCCCAGGAACAGCGGTTTCCGCAATTGCAACTCAGCAAGATGACGAAGGGCTATAACAGCAATCAGAAGGAAGAAAAGCAAGATGAAAAGCCAAATCCACCAGATCTGATCGGAATTTGATGCTGGGGCATTGAGCCCTGTGTTGAAGAAACTCAACACAGGTTGCAGCATCTTCCACAGCGGGAAAACACCTGCCAATCCCAGCGCTAATCCCAGCCATGACAGAACTCCCTGTGTGAACGGGCTTCGCCATTTCGGTACAGCCTCATACGTGGCCGATACAGGGGAACTCAGGACAGGGCTAACCACCACGTCACGCCCAGCTATATAGAGGTCTCCGCCAATGTCCCCGCCACCGGTATTTACAGCATGCCCAAACCCGCTGTTGACTGGGGATCCGCATTCTCCACAAAATTTATTCTGTGGATCTACCGAATATCCGCACTTATAACAGTTCACCTTGAATCACCTTATTCTTAGGGCTTCAAGTCGCTAGACGTTAAATCTAAACTCCACCACGTCGCCGTCCTGCATGATGTAATCCTTACCTTCCATACGGACCTTGCCCCGGGCCTTGGCCTCAGCCATAGAACCGGCGTCGTCCAGGTCTTCAAAGGAGACAACCTCAGCCTTGATGAAGCCGCGCTCAAAGTCGGTGTGGATGACGCCGGCAGCCTGGGGGGCGGTATCGCCCTTGGTGATGGTCCAGGCGCGGGTTTCCTTGGGGCCGGCGGTCAGGTAGGTCTGCAGGCCCAGGGTGGAGAAGCCGACGCGGGCCAGCTTGTCGAGGCCGGACTCGTCCTGGCCACTCATTTCCAGCATTTCGCGGGCCTCTTCTTCAGAGAGCTCAACCATGTCGGCCTCAAGCTTGGCGTCTAGGAAGACGGCCTCAGCGGGGGCGACCATGGCGCGCAGTTCGGCCTGCTTTTCCTCAGAGGCGAGGACGCCCTCGTCCGAGTTAAAGACGTAGATGAAGGGCTTGGAGGTGAGCAGGTTCAGCTCCTTAAGCATAGCCATATCGATCTTGGCTTCTTCGTACTTAGAGATCAGGGTGTCGCCCTGTTCTAGTACGGCCTGGGCCTTCTTGTATTCCTCAAGCTGGGCGGGGTCGCCCTTCTTGATTTTGACGGCCTTTTCCAGGCGGGGAATAGCGTTTTCCAGGGTCTGCAGGTCAGCTAGCACCAGCTCGGTGTTGATGGTTTCCATGTCGCTGGCGGGGTCTACCTTGCCGTCGACGTGGATGACGTCGGGGTCATCGAAGGCGCGGACGACCTGGGCGATGGCGTGGGCCTCGCGGATATTCGCGAGGAACTGGTTACCCAGGCCTTCACCTTCGGAGGCACCGCGCACGATACCGGCGATATCGACGAAGGAGACGGTCGCGGGCAGGATGCGCTCGGAACCGTAGATTTCGGCCAGGCGAGCCAGGCGCTCATCGGGCAGGTTGACGACGCCTACGTTGGGTTCGATGGTCGCGAAGGGGTAGTTCGCTGCCAGGATGTTGTTTTTGGTCAGTGCGTTAAAGAGGGTCGACTTGCCGACGTTGGGCAGACCCACAATTCCAATAGTTAAAGCCACGGTTTCTAGTTTACAGGGGTGAGTCAAGCGAGCGCGGGAGCATTAGTGAAGCCCTGCACGCGGTGCGGACGCCCGGCCCCAGCGGGTAGGTCAGGCAGCTTCCGCCCACCCACCTCTTGTTACATAGAGCACAGTATTTTATGCTAGTCAACATGACAGTAGCGCAGTTTTCACCTCAGGACATCACAATTCGCCCCATCAACATTGACTCCGATAACGACATGGAGCAACTCAACGCCCTCGATTCTGCCTGCGATGAAAAGCTCTACGGCTACCCCTCCACCACAACCATTGAAGAGAGGCGGGCCATTCTTGGCCCCTCCAGCTACCATGAAAAACACCGCTGGGTGGCAGAGGTTCAGGGGCAGATACTCGGTATTGCGCTGGTGTCGCTCCCCCTGAAAGAGAATCTGGACGGCTTACACTTCCTTCTCGCTGTCCATCCCGAGGCTGAAGGGCAGGGCCTGGAAGAGGCCCTCACCCACCATGCCCTGGCCGAGGCTATCAAGCCCAGCGGACGCACCCACATCACCTACTACGGCTTTCTCATGCAGAATGACAGCAAGGACGACCCTGCCCTACCCATCAACAGGGTTGCGGCCCTTCTGGGCCTAGAACCTAAGAATTCTGCTATCACGAGAATCGCTCCCCTGCCGATTCCCGCTGACCTCGCGCAGGCGGCTAAGGGCAAGACAATAGCCGACCCCGCCTACACCTTTGAGGTCTGGGACAACCACATTCCTGAACAGTATTTAGACTCGGCAGCCGCCGCCTACCACCAGCTGGAAGCAGACGAACCCACAGGTGAGGCCCAGCAGGTCGCCGCGGACTTCACCCCGGAGCGCCTGCGCGAGATGGAGGCCCGAGCTCACGCTGCAGGTGACGGTCTCATCTATGCTGCCGCCCTGCACCAGGGTACGGTTGCGGCCCTCACAGCACTGAGCTACCCCACCCACCCGGGCAATGCCTCAGCCTGGCAGGAATCTACAGTTGTCATGCCAGAGCACCGCGGTCTTGGCCTCTCCCGCACCCTCAAGGTTCTGAGCCATACCCGCCTACCGGCGTCCGCGCCCCACATTCGGCAAATTATTACCATGAACTCAGCCGTCAACCCGGCCATGATCAAGGTCAATGAAGAGCTAGGCTACCGGCCCGTCTGGGAAGAAATCTGCTACCAGAACTAGTGGCTGGCCCCGCCCAGGTTGAGAACCAGCACACCGGCAACGATCAGGGAAATACCGACTACTTTGACCAGGGTGATGGGCTCCCCCAGAAAGACCGCACCGATGGCAACGATAGCCGCGGTGCCCAGCCCCGACCAGAGGGCGTAGGCGACCCCCACCGGGATATCCCGCACCGCCAAGGCCAGCATGAAAAAGGCAAAACCGTAGCCTGCCAGGCACCCCAGCGTAAACCACAGTTTGGTGAACCCCTCGGTGTATTTCAGCAGGGTGGTGGCAATGAGCTCCGAGCCGATGGCGAGCGCGAGGAAAAGGTAGGGCATAGGCTCATTCTGCATGGCTCGTACAAAAAAGGCTAGAATAATAAGTACACGTATCTCACAACGATGTGAATCTAGGAGTTTTTGTATGTCTCACAAGGGCAGCCACGAATATACCGATGTCTCCACCGCAGCCATAGAAATGGGCGACGCCGCCACCAGAGCGCCGGGGTGGAACCGCACAGACACAGCCTGGACCGTCAGTCTCTTCGGCACCGCCGTCGGCGCGGGCATCCTCTTTCTCCCCATCAACGCGGGCTCCGGTGGTGTCTGACCCCTGCTGGCCGCAACCGTCCTGATTTGGCCCATGACCTTCCTCGCCCACCGAGGGCTCTCCCGCATGGTCTCCGCCAGCTCCAAACAAACAGCAGATATCACAGAAGTAGCCGAAGAATTCTTCGGCCGAGGCTTCGGCAAAATCTTTACCCTGCTCTACTTCCTCTCCATCTACCCCATTCTGCTTATTTACGGCGTCAGTATCGCTTCGGTCCGGACGGCCTCGCTGAAGCCCGCGCCTCCAACCTCCCCATCCTCTCCTACCTGGCCAACGAATTCGACGCCCCCTTCATCAACTGGCTCGGCCCCATCGTAGCCATCGCTGCCATCGTCTCCTCCTACTTCGGCCACTGGCTCGGCGGGCACGAAGGAGCAGCGGGTATCGTCCGTAAAAACTTCGACCCCGAGAAAAAACGCATCAGCGACAAGGCCCTCAACGCGGCAATCAACGTCTTCATCGTTGTCACCGTCTGGGTCGCAGCCGTGCTGAACCCCAGCGTCCTCTCCCTCATCGAATCACTGGTAGGCCCCGTCATAGCCCTAGTACTCTTCATCGTGCCCATGTGGGCCATCCACAAGGTACCGGCCCTAGCCCCCTACCGCGGCAAACTCTCCAACATCTTCGTGGTGATCTCAGGCGTCGCAGCCTTCTCCGCCGTCGTCTACGGCCTGATCCCCAGCTAGCCAGTTCCACAAGAAAAGGCCCCCGGATGGGGGCCTTTTCTTATAGGGAAACTCTTCGCGCAAGGTAAATGGCGTTCGCTTCGCTCACAGCCTCCCATTCGCTCGCTCTTACTTCACCGCGCGCGGTGAACCGCTCGCTCATCGTGTCGGCTTCGCGCCTCACTTCCTAAATTTGCCCAATCGTGGGCAAATTTTTAACGGAAGAGGACTTCGTCGCGAAGCCGACCCGGTCGCTGCGCGATTTTACCGTGTCGGCTTCGCGCCTCGTCCTCCCAATCGCATCGCGGGCTCACCCGAATCATTCTTCAGGGCCGCGCGGAGCTCCTTGGGCAGCGAGAAGAGAATATCTTCCTTGGCGGTCTCAAACTTCTCAACGTCAACGTAACCGTAGTCTGCCAGCAGACGCAGCACGTCCTGCACCAGCACCTCGGGTACAGAAGCGCCAGAGGTCAAACCCACGGTGGTCACACCCTCAAACCAGGCCTCATCAACCTCGTTGGCGTAGTCCACCAAGTAGGCCTGCTTAGCGCCGTATTCCAGGGCGACTTCCTTCAGGCGCACAGAATTCGACGAGTTGGTCGAACCCACCACAATCACCAGGTCAGCCTTCGGAGCGATCTCCTTGATAGCGCCCTGACGGTTAGAGGTCGCATAGCAGATGTCGTCGGAGGGCGGATCCTGGAGGGTGGGGAAACGTTCGCGCAGGCGGGCAACGGTTTCCAGGGTTTCGTCTACCGACAGGGTGGTCTGCGAAATCCATACGACCTTCTCGGGGTCGCGCACGGTTACCTGATCAACCTCGTCAGGTGAGTTCACAATCTGAATGTGGTCGGGGGCTTCGCCAGCGGTCCCCTCAACCTCTTCGTGGCCGGTATGGCCAATGAGCAGGATGTCGTAGTCCTGCTTGGCAAAACGCACAGCCTCGCGGTGCACCTTGGAAACCAACGGGCAGGTAGCGTCAATGGTGTTGAGCTGACGCTCTTCCGCTGAGGCCACAACAGCCGGTGACACGCCGTGGGCAGAGAAGACGGTAACGGCGCCCTCGGGGACCTCCTCCACCTCGTCCACAAAAATTGCGCCCTGAGCTTCGAGGGTTTCAACCACGTGGCGGTTGTGCACAATCTGCTTGCGCACGTAGACGGGAGCCCCGTAGTGGTCTAGGGCCTTTTCCACGGCGATGACGGCGCGGTCAACGCCGGCGCAGTAGCCGCGGGGTGCCGCTAGGAGCACCTTCTTGTCGCCGGTGGGGGCGGCTGCCTCAACTTCTTCGCGGGTCCTGCGCACGCGGGGTACGGTGGGCAGACCCAGTTCAATGGTCTTCTCTTGGGTAGACATAGTCTCTATCCTACGTGGTTCTAGCGGATGCGTGCAGTGGCTTCTCTCGCAGTCAGCCCCATGATCGCTGAGAGAAGAGCCAGAAGTACCAGGACCACCCCCGCAATCAGCAGGTTGAGGGCCAGGCCGTTGTGGTAGCTGGCGAAAGATGCGGTGATAGTTTCAGACAGTTTTTGCAGGAATAGGACGGCCGCGTTGCTAGCCGGCAGCTGTATCCCGGCGGTGAGGGAGGCACCGCCACCCAGGAGGCCAGCGACCCAGAGTAGGGCTGCTGCGCTGAAGGCGATGAAGGCTAGGTAGGCGAAGCGGTTGCGGGGCCAGAGTAGGAAGCCGAACAGGGCGGATACGCCGCTAACCACCAGTAGGGGCTGCCAGAGGGAGGCCAGCCATATCAGGGTGTTGATAGTGGAATTGATAGGCCAGATGTTCTGCCCCGTCTCCAGGGTGATGGTACGGCCGGGCAGGCTTGAGGTATCAACACCAAAGCCGGTTGCCGACTGCACAGAGGCCCCGGCCTGGTCGTAGAGGGCAGAAAGGTCAAGCACCGCCGGGCGGCTTTCACCCGAGAAGTTATAGGCGTGGGTATCTGAAATAACCTGGGCCCACAGCTGGGGGTAGGCATCGGAAGTCACCAGCGAACTGGTAGCCCCGTCGACCAGGGTGTAGGTCTGGTCATAGAGCCAGTTCTGCACTCCCCCGTACCAGGCGGTGGAGTTCCCGTCGCCCAGGTAGGTTTCGATAGCGGGTGAGGCCATGATGTCGTCAGTGACGGCGCTTGCCAGACTGGTTTGGAAGTCCTGATCATAGGCGATGGACTCGGTCATCGCCACAAAGTTTTCGGTATCTACCAGGGTGGTTTGTGCCCAGTAGGCTGTAGCTGAGGTTAGCCCGGTAGCCAGTGTAAGGAGGGCTAGCAGAACGCAGAGAAAGCGCCTGGCCAGGCTAAAGGCCGGACGGCGGCGCTGGCGTTGAGGCACCCGTGGGGGCGCGTAGGACGCCACCGGAACGGACGCCGCCCCCTGCACCTGTGTTTCAGGCAGGTGGGCGCCCTGGGCATAGTGAGCCGAGGCCGGATCTGCATAGGGGTGGGCGTAGGCTGCCTGGGCTGCTTCTTGGGCGCGCTGATTTTCGGCCTGAACGTAGGGGTTCGTCCAGTTGCCGTCGCCGTAGTCTTCTATGATCTTGCGGGTACCCGTCATGCTTGCATGGTAGCCGGTTTTACTGGGTATTTGCTTGAGTTCCTATTTTTCTTGGCTCAATGCTTAAAGTGTCAGCCAGCGGTGGTAGAAGTAGGTGTATGAACAGTTTTGGTGATTCGGCACCCGGCCATCTGACGCTGGCGCAGCTACAGGCTCAGCAAGAACAGCAGGCCCAGGGTGTACCCCGGCAACTAGCGGAACGCGCTGGCCAGACCAGCGTCGATAATCCCTGGCCCCTGCATGTGCTGTCGAATAAGATGCACGAGTATATTGCCCGTTGTGTACCGACCTGGGTGGAGGGGCAGATTATCGAGCTCAACCACCGCGGCAGGGTTTCCTATGTGACCTTGCGCGATATTGAGCAGGAGGTCTCGGTATCGGTCACGGTTTGGGGCTCAGAGATGGCTAAGGTGCAGGGCCAGCTGGAGCGGGGCTCTCGGGTGGTTTTGCAGCTCAAGCCTGATTTCTGGGTGAAGACCGGCCGGCTATCGATGCAGGGCTCTAACATCAAGCCGCTGGGCGTGGGCTCTATGCTGGAGCTCATTGAGCAGCTGCGTGCCAAGCTACAGGCTGAGGGCCTTTTTAGTCCCGAGCGTAAGAAGCCCCTGCCGCTACTTCCCCGCCGGGTGGGTTTGATTACCGGCCGTGATTCGGACGCCATGAAGGATGTCATCCGTAACGCCTCTCTGCGCTGGCCCGCCGTTGATTTTGAGGTGCGGGAGGTTGCGGTGCAGGGCGTAAATGCAGTTGCCCAGGTGACGGCTGCGCTGGCTGAGCTTGACAGTCGGGATAACATCGACGTGATTGTGATTGCCCGCGGTGGCGGCTCCTTTGAAGACCTGCTGCCTTTCTCTGAGGAGGCAATGGTTCGGGCTGTTGCAGCGGCACATACCCCGGTCGTATCGGCTATTGGCCACGAGGCTGATTCCCCTCTGGTGGACCACGCAGCAGATCTGCGGGCTTCAACCCCTACCGATGCCGGTAAGCGTATTGTTCCGGACGTCCGTGAAGAGCGGGAGCTCTTCGCCTCGGCCCGCTACCAGCTGGTGCGAGCTGTAGAGCAGCTGGTGTCTGCTGAGCGTTACGGTCTAGCCCAGGTGCGGTCCCGTCCGGTTCTTGCCAATCCGGGCTCAGCCCTGCTGGCTAGGTCAGAGGATATTGAGCGGCTGCGGGCGAGGGCTGCGAGCGCGGCTGTCCACCGTCTTGCCAGGGATCGTGATCTTATTAGCCAGCTACGGGCTCGGGTTACGGCCCTGTCGCCCCAGCAGACCCTGGAGCGCGGCTATGCGGTGATGCAGGACGCCTCCGGCCAGCTGGTACGCGATGCCCGCACCCTTCACGAGGGTCAGAACATTAGTGTGCGTGCGGCAGCCGGTGCTGTAGACGCAACCGTTACCGCAGTGCACGAGAAAAACCATTAGAATCTGGTCAGAGGCCAGGTCGAGGAAAGGAAACCTATGAGCAACACCATCGAATTTAAGACTGAGCTGAATGTAACTCCGGTTGAGCAGCTGACCTACGAGCAGGCCCGTGAAGAGCTCCTGCAGGTTGTAGCCCGTATGGAGTCCGGTGCGAGCACGCTTGAAGAGTCTATTGCCCTGTGGGAGCGGGGCGAGGCCCTTGCCCAGCGCTGTGAGGCCTGGCTCGACGGCGCCCAGGCGACCTTGGATGCCACCCGCCAGAACCAGACGTCCTAGTTCTGTTTGTAGTCAGCCAGGAAGTTGCCCAAGCGCTCCAGAGCATCGGCCAGGGTGCGGGTATCGGGTAGGAAGACCAGGCGGAAGTGGTCGGGTTCTGACCAGTTGAAGGCTGTGCCGTGGCTCAGCAGAATCTTCTGTTCCCGCAGCAGATCGAGCATGAACTGCTCGTCGCTGGTGATATTGAACTTATCGATATCGAGCTTGGGGAAGAGATAGAGGGCACCTTCAGCCTGCTGTACGGTCACGCCGTCCATTTCGCTGAGCATCTTGTAGGACAGGTCCCGCTGCTCTTTCAGGCGTCCGCCGGGCAGAATCAGGTCGTTGATGGACTGGTAGCCGCCCAGGGCGGTCTGTACGGCATGCTGGGCCGGCACGTTAGCGCACAGGCGCATATTAGCCAGCAGGTTAATACCCTCGATGAAGGGGGCAGCCGCAAGCTTGGGCCCCGAAATAGCCACCCAGCCAGCACGGTAGCCGCAGACCCGGTAGGCCTTGGAAAGACCCGAGAAGGTCAGGGTGAGCACGTCGTCGCCTGCCAGAGCTGCCACGTGGGTCATCTGGGCGCCATCGTAGAGAATCTTCTCGTAGATTTCGTCAGCAAAAATCACCAGCTCGTGTTCCCGTGCCAGGTCAACAATCTGCTGGAGCACCTGGGGAGTGTAGACAGCACCGGTGGGGTTATTGGGGTTGATGACCACAATGCCGCGGGTGTTGGGGGTGATTTTTGACCTGATGTCCTCAATATCGGGCAGCCAGCCGTCCTCTTCATTGCAGAGGTAGTGCACCGGCTTACCGCCTGCGAGCTGGGTGGCAGCCGTCCACAGGGGGTAGTCGGGGCTGGGCACAAGAATCTCATCCCCGTTATCGAGCAGGGCCTGCAGGGTCATGGGAATTAGCTCCGAGACACCGTTACCCAGGTAGACGTCGTCGGTAGTGATATTCATGATGCCCTCGTTCTGGTAGTACTGCACAATGGCGGTACGGGCAGAGTAGAGGCCTCGGGAGTCAGAGTAGCCCTGGGTGTAGGGCAGGTGCTCGATGATATCCATCATGATGGTTTCAGGTGCTTCAAAACCAAAGGGCGCCGGGTTACCGATATTGAGCTTGAGAATACGGTGACCGCGTGCTTCCATACGCTGGGCTTCTTCCAGAATGGGCCCGCGAATATCGTAGAGAACGTTTTGAAGTTTTTTTGATTGCTTGAATGCCATGAGATTTAGATTACCCTTTCATGCGGGTCAACCAGAAATGGGCGGCGTCGGTTTCTGAGACGGGGTGATCGCCGCTCGTAAGCGTATTGAGGCGTACCAGAGACTCGGTGTCGAGGTTAGCGGAGACATCGTTGATGATGTCCTTGACCTGCTGGGGCAGCTCCCCGGCGCGGGTGACGGGCACGATGTTTTGCGCGAGCTGGGTGCGCTCGGGGTCCTCAAGCAGCACAAGGTTATTGGCCGGGATCTCTGCGCTGGCTGAGTACATGTAGCTCATGCTGGTTGCGCCGGTGATAAGCTCCTGGGCCTGGTCTGAGCGGCTGTCAGCGGTCCTGCTGGCTCCCGGGGTGCAGCTGTAGTGGGTGTTCAGCGAGCTAGCACCGCTAGGGTTGGTGGCGTAGCTTTCGGGGGCAACCAGACTCAGCTCAGAGCAGACCGGCCCCAGGTCGCTCATGGTCTCAAGACTGTAGCGTTGGGCAGTAGCCCGGGTGACCACGTAGCCATACCGGTTGGTAGCGCTCGAGGGCGAGAGCACCTCGGCGGTATCGGGCAGGGCACGGTCAACGTAGCTGACGATGTCGTTGCTGCTGAGCCCGCGCACGTTGAGCGAGGTAGCGCTGGGGCTGGGCGTAGCAGTAAGACTTGGTGTAGCGGTAGGGCTGGAATCAGCGGACGCGCCCGCACTCGCTTCTGTGCTCGCAGTCGGGTCTGGCGCGGGGCTGGTTTCTGCAGCAGCGCTAGCCCGCTCCTCTTCGATAATGGTGGGGCTAACTGCCCCGTTATCGGTGAGGTAGAGGAGCAGGTCGCCAGACAAATCAGGGGTAATATGCACAAGCCCCTCGGCCGGGCCGGTCGCAGTCGGGCTGGCTGTAGCGGCAGCCGCGGTGTCTATCCCCATGCTGGCGAAGTAGGCTGGGCGGCTATCGTCGGTCTCAACCACCTCAACGGTGTAGCCCGCTTCTTGCAGGGCAGCCTGGTAGATATAGGCTGCGTGGCGGGTCTCAGCCGTCAGCCCGGTACCGATACGCAGGGTAGCGGTCGTGGCGGGGCTGATCGAGGCAGTTGTATTGCTGCCGGTCGTTGAGCTGCCACAGCCACTCAGCAGAAGGCCGGTGGCCGCAGCGAGAGCAACCAGCTGGGCGCGATACCCCTGCGCGCGGGGGCGTCCTTGTTCCTTAACCGCTTCCCTAGTCATGCGAACCCTCCCGGTAGCTGGCTGCCAGCTCGCGGGCGTCCGCGTACCCTAAGAGGCGGGCTGCATCGTCCACCAGGGAGTAGTAGAAATGCTGGTCTAATTCAGCCAGCGGAACCCACTCGGCCAGGTCGGTTGATCCGCCAATCTCGGCAGTAAGTTCTCCGCCGATGACGTGGGCAGCGTAGATGGTGCGCAGGGCGCAGAAAGGACGGGTTGCCCCGGCTTCGGGCTCAAAGTAGGCCGCATGCACCCCCAGCAGGCGGTCAAGTTCCACCCGGTAACCGGTTTCTTCGAAGACTTCGCGCACGGTAGTCTCATGGGGCTGTTCGCCGGGCTCCATGCCGCCACCGGGTAGGGTCCAGCCGGGGCGGTAACCGGGAATATGCGGCACCCAGCGGGAGAGCAGAATCTTGCCATCCTCAATCACCACGGCGTAAGCAGCCGGGCGGGTATCCATGACCAGGGGCATCTCTTCTTCCTTTGTTCGTCTCTGAAAAACCAGTCTATTGCACCCTTAGCTCAGGTGCCCCGTCCATACGTTCGCGGGCAGCTGGCATACCGGTTTTCTTCAGACAAAGACGATAGGCTCATAGGTATGACAGCGACCGGGATTTTAGCAGCAGAAACAACGCCCCTTGAAGAAGGCGCTGAGGCCGCCGGAACCGTAATGGCCAGGCTGGCCAGCCTAGATTTTTGGCTGGGAGCGCCCCTGCGCATACTCATCATTATCATCATCGGGTTCGTCTTACACGGCCTGGTGCGCGTGGTCATTCGCCACGTCACCGACTCTATCGCCCGTGGAACCCGCAACCGGGTGGTTGCAGCAGAAGAGAAAAAGGGCGGCAAGACTAGCCGGTGGAAGGCCGATACGTCTCTGGCGAGCGCCCGCCAGTCCCAGCGAGCACAGACCGTTGGCTCGGTGCTCCGGTCGGTCTCGTCGATTGTGATTTGGACGGTCATGATCGTGATGATTATCGCTGAGCTGGGCTTCAATATTACCCCCGTCATTGCCTCAGCCGGTGTAGTGGGTGTGGCCCTTTCGTTCGGGGCCCAGTCTCTTGTTAAAGACTTCCTCTCGGGTATCTTCATCGTAGCCGAAGACCAGCTGGGCATCGGTGACTGGGTCAATCTGGGTGAGGCCGAGGGCGAGGTAGAGGCAGTGGGTCTGCGCACCACCCAGGTACGCGATACGGCAGGAACCCTCTGGCACGTGCGCAATGGCGAGATTCTACGTGTGGGCAACTCTTCCCAGGGTTGGGCCCGCACCATCATCGACCTGCCAATTCCCTACGATGCCGATATCGACGAGATGGCAAGCTTCCTCATGACCTCAATTCAAAAAGCCATCAAGCTGCCCGGTATCAAAGAGAACATTTCGGGCAAACCCCAGTACCTGGGTGTGCAGTCTGTAACCGGCGAATCGGTGGTACTGCGCCTGACGGTCAAGACCGCCCCTTCCGAGCAGTTCGCGGTGGGTCGTAAGCTCCGGGAAGAGCTCAAGAAGGCTATGGATCAACGGGGCATTCGTATTCCGCTGGCTAACCAGTCGGTAATTCATAGCAAGGTGCACGAGGACCGCTCCGTGGTTTCCTCTTTGGCCCAGAAAGCAGAAGAAAAGACCAACCACAGAAGGGCTAGCTCTCGGTAGACCCTCAGCGCAGCTTGTTATTTAGCGTTTTTGCCCCGGGAGCCCCGGCCTGAGCCCTTAGCGCTCCCCTTGCCACCCTTTTGGGCTTGGTACTGACGCAGGTTGCCGTTCTTCTGGGCGTTCCGCTTCTTGCGGTCTTCAGCCTCACGGCGCTTATTGGCAGCCGCCCGCTTCCGCTTGGCCTCTTCCTTCTCGCGCCGCTGCTTCTCCAGGGCTACCTCGCGACTATCGCTACCGCGCTGAGAGGCAGCGGTTCGGCCGCGGGTAATACCCACGAAGTCCTGGATTACCTGCTCGCGGGCGTCCTCGCGCACCTCCCGCTTCCACACCAGCAGAACCGGGGACTCGTCCAGCCCCTCAACCGGGCGGTAGGTCAGGTCTTTACGGTGGTAAAAACGGGCTACAGACATCGGTACCACCAACAGGCCCAGCCCGGCAGCCACCAGCTCAATCGCGTCGGCCCGGTGCCGCATCTGGGGCAGCGGACGCGGGTTCTCAACCCGGTAGTCGGCGGAAAGATCGCGCCACTCGGGCACCTCATCGGGGCTCTGGAGCAAAAATTCTTCGGCCAGCTCAGCAACCGGGACGGTCTCGAGCACCGTTAGCAGGTGATCCTTAGGGAGTACCACTACCGGAGTTTCCCGGTAAAGCTCAATCGCGTGGTAGCGCTTCTTATTGCGAGCTTCGGGCTCGTCCTCAGCGCGCACCAGCACCATATCCGCAAAAGCATCGAGCGAAGCAAGGCCCTGCCCCTCGGCCAGGGCCACGTCGGTCAGGGGAGCCAACGCCGAATAGCGCTCCCGCCACCGGGTAAACCACTTACCGGGCATAACCCCGGGAACGAACCCCACGCAGAGACCGGGTACCTGCCCCACCTGCTCATAGCGGGTGGTCTGGTCGTCAACCAGCAGGTCGGGGTGGGCAAGAATCAGCTCGCTCAGGGTCATAGCGTGGTGTCTTTCGGTAGTCGCGGCATGGAACGTTTCCTGTCCCGGATTTTTGCGGTGATAATAACGGACGCCAGCAGGGCCAGCACCAGGGCGGCCACCTGCGGGTTCTCAAGCCAAAGCCAGACAACCGACATACCAACCGTTGCGTAGATGGTACCCCACATGAGAGTGCCCACCAGCATAGCTGGAATCCAGCGGGACAGGGGCATACGGGTAAAGCCGGTAGTCAAAATAACCGCAGTTTGAAAGCCCACCGTCAAGAAACAGGCTGGAACAGCCAGCACACCCCAGCGATTCACAAAATACTGGGCCCGGCGGTAGAGGTGGTGGTCCATCAAATGCTGTATCTTCTCACAGCGGGAGCCCCCAGCCTGGGCTAACCAGCCCAGGGAAAAAACGAGGGAGGTACGCACAATACCCACCACCCACATAAAGCCGATGACGGCAACCCAGTGCAAACTTTCAAGCCATTCCCTCACCCCACCAGTCTAGCCTGTTCTCAGAGTCTGGCATGGTGGCGTCCGCCCCTCTTCCGCAAGGAATGCTCCCCTCTTCTCGCAGTGACAAGGTAAAACAAACCCTTTTTTAGGTTTACCTATCTCAAAAAATAGGTTAACCAAAAAAAATTTCACCAAAGACTAGCCAGGGTGCACACAATTAGGTTATATTTTTATTACCAAATAGCCGCAAGGCCCTGTGGGAGGGCCGGCTAGGCGGTACAAAGAAGACTTTTCTTCCTGTGTGTGATGCAGCTAGAGGCACCTGATTGAGGTGCCTCTAGCTTTTTAAAGAGGGTCAGCTACGAAGCCGCAGGGCTCACGGGCAGATTTAGGTGAGCTTGATACCTTTTACTTTTTTGAGGGCCCGAGGCAGGGCGTCAAAGGCAGTCATACGCAGGCCCATAGCCAGTAGCTCCGAGCGGCCCAGCAGGTAGCCAACTACAAAGGGGTCAAGCCCCAGCTCATTAGCCTGAGCGCGCAGGCTCAGGAGCCACTCTCCCATGGTCAGTTCATCGGTCAGCTCACCCAGTTCTGCCTGAACAGCCTTAGCCCGCGCCACCAGCTCAGCCTGGGGCCCTGTCAGAGGAAGCCCGGCATCAGCGGCGGCAAAGAGACAGTAGCGCACCGCCTTAGCTGCCTTACGCACATCGTGTAGGCCCTCATCAAAGGCAGTGCCCGCCGCAAAATCAGTAGCCTGCTCTGGCCAGGTAGCCACAGCCCGCTCCCCCTGCTTGACCAGGTTCTTCCGCAAACGCTTAGCCACCTTGTTCACGTAGTTCTCGCTATTGAGGGGAAGCTCCACAGCCAGGGTCACATCGGCAAGTAAGGATTCGAGGGCCAGCTGAAGTTCCAGCCTCCCAGCAGAGGCCAGGTAGCGGCGGGCCTGGGCGGCTGCGTCCGCCTGCTGGTGCTCCATGACCGCACCGAAAGCAGCACCTGCGCTCTCCCCCAGCACCGGGTGGGCCTGCAAGACCTGCTGGGCCATAGGGTGCACAAGCTCGCCGTTACGGTGCATTTCTAGCTGGCGGGCATAGGTTTTCAGCCCCTGCATCATGTCTTCCAGGGCCGGAGCAAACCCGCTGCGTGCATAGGGCAGGGCCATGTACTTCAGCACGCTCCGCAACTGACGGGCAACAATGCGCCCCTGGTGGGTGGCATCGGGGGCTCCCACTGCCACCAGTAAATCAGCCTGGGCAAGCCGTTGGGTGTGAGAGGCAAGCACCCGGGTAAGTAGCTCAGCAGAGCTCGGCACCGGGGAAAAACCAGCTGCCAGAGCCTTCTTTTTCTTTTTCGCCACCTTCTTACCCTGCCCCTGAGCTTTGCCGCCCATTCGCCGGGCCTCAAATTCAGCGTCCTGACCCAGGGCCCGGGCAATCTTAGCCGGTGACTGCGAGGGCACAGCCCCGACAGCCTGCAGCTGGCGAGCAACGTCCGCAAAGAGCGCCTCTGTGAGCTTACGATCCTGGGCGGTCTGCCCCAGAAGCTCTACCTCCCACTCGTGCCAGGCCCGTTCCTGGCCGGTGGCATAGTCAAGTGCCTGCACCCGGTCATCACAAATCTCAGCTAACTGCTCCCCGGCCCTACCGAGAATCACGGTACGGGTCCGCTGGGTTTTCAAAGAAACCCGAGGCTCCAGCTCCTCTCCGAGGGCTGGCACCTGCACGAACTTCCTCACCGCAGCGGGCATAGCAGAGCGGTGAGATAGCAGGTCAAAGGTCACCTCATGGCGCTGGCCAGCAGCGTCGAACTTGATGTGCCAGCCCTGGTCGTAGCCACCCAAGCGGCGGCGCAGAGCTACCTTATTCTGCCCCAGGTTGCCAGAGGGGGTGTCGTAGTAGGTGGCATCAAGCTGCTCGGTTATAGGTTCACTGACACTCCACCGCTTAAAGCTCCACTCCACCGAGGGAACCTCACTGTTCACATCGGCAAGCTCAAATTTCTGCTCAATTTCCAGGTGGTGGGTAGCCATACGGTTAGCCTTCCTCAGAATATCGTGGGACGGTGTGGTCCTGCCCATCAAACAGAATACCCAGCTTCGCGGCCTCTCAGGGTGAGGCTACGGCTGGGCATCTATTCTTTGAAAAAAATTCATCTTCGCCTAGGCGCGGCGACGCTTCAGCACATCATCAAGGTTGAGGCTTGCTGCCTCGGCCAGGGTCTGAGTCTGGGCCTTCGGGGCTGCTTCAGTCTCAAACGGAGCGGGAGCTTCCCTGCGCACGGTCTCTGCCTCAAGGTAGGTAGGCAGGGGCACCTCGATGACCTGCCAGCGGGTGTCGGGCAGGGCCTCGTCCATGCGTAGGCGAGCGGGCTTTTGCTGGGTAGCGGCCTCGCCGTCAGCAACGGGGGCGGGTGCAGCTATCACCGGGTGATGCTGGGTTTTTGCTCGGCGGAGGGCCTTAGCCGCGTGGCTGACCGGCATCTGCTGGCGGGCACGGGCAGGACGCTCGGGGGCAGGCTTCAGCTCGACAGTAGAGACGGTAGCTGCCGGGCGACCCTGCTGGCTGCTGGGTGCGTGAGAGGTGTCTGAGGGGGCAGAAGGATGCCGCTGGGCCTGGCGCTGTTCAACAGCCAGTACGGTGCGGGCCCGTCTACGGTCGCGGTCACGCAGGGCCAGCACCCGTAAGGTAGCCAGGCAGGCCAGGCTCGCTAGCAAGAAGAGGAGAGGAAGAAGCGGGGCTGCTCCACCGGTGAGAGACAAAACCCCCATGACCAGGCTGGCCAGCACAAAGGCAAGGGCTAAACCGAACACAGCCAGACGGGTGGGCTTCAGCCGAAAAGCCGGGGCGGTTTCGGTCGCGGTCCGAGCCGGAGGGGCAGAGGGCGCACGACAAGCCTCTGCCTCACTGGCGTGGCTCTCAACGATATCGGCAACGAACTTCTCAGCCCCGATGCTGGTCACAGAATCTGACTTACGGCGGCGCACAACGAGCCCAAGGCCAACCAGCACGCATACCAGCAAAATAAGGCCTGAACCACTTAGGAAGTCCATCACTGCCCCCGTTCTTTATCTCTGTGACACAAATATCTAGTTCATTCTACCCCAGCTCCCTCACACAGAGCAGGGCTATGAGACAAGAACTGGGTACCTTCCTGATAGAAGGTACCCAGTTCTTCTGCTTCCAGGCTGCTCACTACCGACCGGTTCAGGGCCTCCCTTAGCCCCGCGTCCGCCTAGCAGTAGCATCAGGGCTTACAGCTCGGCTGCGAATTCCTTAATCCAGGTACGCAGCTCAGGGCCCAAATCATCGCGCTCAGCAGCGAGAATGACGTTGGCCTTGAGGTAGGAGAGCTTGTCGCCGGTGTCGAAACGGCGGCCCCTGAAAACCACGCCGTAGACGCCTTCACCCTCACCTCTGCCCTGAGCCAGAGTCTGCAGGGCGTCGGTCAGCTGGATTTCATCGCCGCGGCCCGGTGCGGTATTTTCCAGCACCTCAAAGACCTTGGGGGAAAGAACATAGCGGCCGATGACGGCCAGGTTTGAGGGAGCGTCCTCAACAGCGGGCTTTTCGACCAGGCCGGTGACCTTAACGAAGCCGTCCTCACCCTCAACAGCCTGCACTGCAGCACAACCGTAAGCAGAAATCTGCTCTTCGGGAACCTCCATCAGGGCCACGACAGAGCCGCCGGTCTTCTGCTGGACAGCAACCATGGCAGAGAGCAGGTCTTCTTTTTCGTCAATCAGGTCATCACCCAGCAGAACAGCGAAGGGCTCATTGCCAACGTGAACCTTGCCGCGCAGTACAGCGTGGCCCAGCCCCTTGGGGTCGCCCTGGCGGACGTAGTGGATCTCACCCAGGTCGTTGGAGTCTTCAACGCTCTTGAGCAGGGCGTCCTTGCCCTGGTCAGCAAGCTGCTGTTCCAGACCGGGTACACGGTCAAAGTGGTCCTCTAAGGCACGCTTGTTGCGGCCGGTAATCATCAGAACGTCGTTCAAGCCAGCGCGAATGGCTTCTTCGACAACGTACTGAATCGCAGGGCGGTCCACCACGGGCAGCATCTCCTTAGGAGTGGCCTTGGTTGCAGGAAGGAAGCGAGTGCCGAGACCTGCGGCAGGAATCACAGCCTTGGTCACGGAGAATGATTTATTTTCAGTCATACGTCCCAGAATACCTAAATAATAGAGTTTGCTCCTATTTACGACCCATCAACGGTAAATTGTGACTAGATTCAGCTAACACTTCTTCAGGAGGGCACCCGTGAGCTCTAGTAGGTCAGCAAGCACCGCCCAGGCTAAGGACTTCGCCCGCAGCTACCTGCGCAGACGCCGAACCCACAATCCGTCACAACAGGCAACGGCTCAGGGCTTTGAACGCACCCTAGCTCCCCTCTGGCAAGTCCACCCTGCAGGTAGCACTCTTGCCGCCTTTCTTCCCCTTCCCACTGAGCCTCCCCTTCTGCCAGCCCTAACCCAGACAGTAGCTGAGGGGTATCGGGTGCTGGTGCCGGTCGTCCGCCCCCGGCGTCAGCTGGCCTGGGTAGAGTGGCAGCCGCAGGCAGAACACACTATCAATGCACTGGGTATCGTGGAGCCGGTGGGCGAGCGTCACGGGGCTGAGGCCTTTATCCAGGCAGACCTTCGTCTGGTACCTGCCCTTGCCTACGATCTGGCAGGGCGGCGGCTAGGGCAGGGCGGCGGCTACTATGACCGGCTTTTTGAGCAGCTTGGCCCTCTGGCACAAGCCCCCTCTACCGTAGGGGTGGTGTTTGAGCGGGAAATTCTCGACGGCCTACCTGCAGATAGCTGGGATGCCAGGCTTCGGTTTGTGGCAACGGAGAAGACCGTGCACCACCTGGGTAATTGAGGTCGAGCCGCCAGAACAGAGTAGAATAACCCCCAGATTTATCACCTATTTGATGGAGTTATCCGTGCCTGTTTACGTTTACCAGTGCAAGAACTGCGGCCATGTGTTTGAGCAGCACCAGTCGTTCTCGGACGACGCGCTCAAGACCTGCCCCGAATGCGGCCAGGACACCCTACGCAAGAAGTTCGGCCAGGTCGGTGTGGTTTTCAAGGGCTCTGGTTTCTACGCCAACGATAAGGGCAAATAAGCCCAGAGACGTTCAGGGGCTGCCTGTCACGGTATGTGGCAGGCAGCCCCTTCTTTTTACTGCCCGTAGTGGGGTGGGCGCTGTTCCTTGAGCCAGGTTGCGCGGGCGTCCTCCCCCTCGGTGGGCGGGGCGGACGCGCGTGAGTCGGAGAGCCCTGCCAGTTTGGGTTCGGTGCCGGTGAAGGCTGATCCGCCGGTGGCCCGGCGGTGGCCGCGCCGTTTTTTGGGTACAGGGCTGTAGCCGGGGCCAGGGGTTTCAGCCCCTACCCCTGCTGGCTCAGCGCCTGATGGCTTACTCATTGCGCCCCAGCCCCAGGTAGCTTCCAATCCGGCGGACCAGGGTTTCGGGGTCTGAGAAGACCTCGATAGTCCAGCAAGTCATGTGGTTCCAGCCGGTACGGGCCAGGAGCTCAGGAATCAGGCGGGAGCGTTCGCGCACGCTCATGGCAGCGTAGGCGTCTGAACCGTCAGAAACAACGGCCAGGGGCACCCTCACCGGGGTGGTACGGTCGAGGTCCTGCACCATGGTGCGGGCCCGGGGGCTAGCCGTTGCTCCGGCCAGCAGGGATTCTTCCTCGCTCGTTGCGATCAACGAAATCAGGGGAACGGCCGATTCGTGCAGGGTGACCCTGTGCTGGTCCAGGCGGCGCACCAGGTCGTTGAGCAGCCAGTCGCCCATGTCGATGGCTTCTAGATGGTCGTTGGTGAGGAACTCGTTGACCGGTAGCTTGTCGGTGATGGGCTTGGTCAGTTCCTGAGCAGCACGGGCTTCCTGCTCACGGCGGTAGGCCAGCAGCAGGCGGTAGATATCGAAGGCCCCGTATTCTAGGCGCTGGGGGTCTAGGTCTTCGGGGGTCACGCAGGTGACCAGGCGGGTGAGGTGGCGGGCACGGGTGGTGGCAAGCACGAAGCTTTCACGGCCGTTGCGCTCGGAAAGGTGCCCGAAGTGGTGGGCCGCCCCCTGGGCTGTTTTGCCGGCGCCAAGGGCAAAGATAATGACGTCCCGTTCCATGTCGACGGCGCGGGAGACATCAACGACGCGGAAGGATTCGTCCCCAGCTGCGAAGTAGGGGGCGAATTGGGGGTAGCGCGCCAGTAGCTGGCGGACGGCCTCAGCGATACGCTGGGCGTGACGGGCTGTGGTAGTAACTACTGCCAGGGTCTGATGGGGGCTGCGGTAGGCGTGCTCGATAGCCATCTCGGCTACCCGCTGCACCTCAAGGCTGGGTGAATCAAGGGCAGCGTTGTCGGAGACCCGCCCGGTGACGTCCACATATTCCACGGTGAGAGCCGGGGTGCCGTCAGTAATCTCTTCACCCCAGGGGTAGCTGGTGAGAGCCCCATCGTAGAAGTGTTCGTTGAGGTAGGCAAAGAGGGCGGGGTCTACGGCTCGGTTCACGGTGGCTAGGGAACGTGCGGGCAGGACCTTGGCTAGAGCCTCGAAGGTGCTGACCAGTTTTTGGTTCTTGATGACCGGCGCGTTCTGGGCTACCGCAGAGACCATGAAGGGTGAGGGGAAGCCGCTGTGGGGGTCGCCCAGGGCAATGACCTGCTCTGCCCGGATGAGGGCAGGTAGGTTAGCTGCCAGCGGAGTGGATTCGGCATCGAGCAGAATCGCTGCGTCAAAGCGCATGCCGGTGGGCACCTTGCCTGAGAGGGCGAAGGGACTGGTAATCCACAGGGGTAGCAGGGTGGTTGCCATGGTGGGGGCATGGGCCAGCACCTGCTGGAGGTTGAACTCGTGACTCTTGAGCTGGCTGCGCAGGAAGGCCGCTTCGTGCTCGTATTCGTGAATGCGGGCACGCCAGGTATCGGCTACGCGGGCATGCAGGCGGGCAGGGGCTGACGCCAGGTGCGAGTAGTCTGCCCGGCGGAAGCGGGTTTCAAGGTCGCGCAGGGTGTCAGCGCTCAGAATCTCAAGTTCTTGAGAGGCCAGCATCATTTCAAGGGCGGTCTGCCACCAGGCAAGTTCTAGTTCGGCAGCTACAGCGCCGCTTTCGAGCTGGCGTTCGTAGAAGTCGTCGAGGAGTTCGCCCAAGCCCTGGTCGCTCAGTTCCCGGGTGAGGCGGACGCGCTCGGGCAGGGTGTGCAGGAGCCATTCGTCGTCGATGAGGGCGGCAAGCCTCTCTTCGAGCTGGTTGAGGGGGGTGGCTGAGAAACGGGTCCCCGCTGCGGAATCTTCCAGCACGATAGCTAGCCCCGTGAATTCTTCAAGCAGGGCGGTATAGCGGGCCCGCAGGTCGGCGAGGTTCTCGGGGATGGTGGGGACGCGTTCGTCCTTAGCCAGGCCAATCCATTCTTCGCGCTGGCCCTGAACGATAAAGAGGTTCTCGTGCAGGTCTGAGATATTGACGCCGGGCACGATGTATTCTTTGGCGGCACGGCGCAGGCGGGAGCGCTGGATGCTCGACATGTCGATGCCGTGCTCTCGTCGCCAGGTTCCACTCGCGGTGGCGGCAATCAGGTCGGTGACAGGTCGGTCGAAGATATCGGGGCTGAAGCGGGTGAGGGTATCAGCGATACGTTCGAGCAGGTCAAGCTGGGTTCCCCAGTCGTCCATGCTGGTGGCAGGCTTCAAGCCGGTTTCGTCGGCCATGAGGGCCATGCCCGCTGACACTTCGTTCAGGGAAGTACGCAGGCTCTTGACCAGGGCGTGGGCGGCTTCGGTGTCTTCTGAGCTGGTGAGCTTCGCCCGGTGCCAGGCTGAGGCCCGTGTTGAGGGGCGGAAACCGCCGAGATCAGCTAGACGCTGGAGCTTGTGGACAGTCTCTGTGCGGCGGGTCAGCCCGTCCATGGTGGTGCGGGCTAGACGTACCTGGGTAGAGGGCGCCGGGTCCTGGGCAGTAAGAGCTGCCAGGGTTTGAAGGGCATCGTAGACAGAGCACCCCCAGCGAGATTCAGTGAACCGCAACGATTCGGTGTGGCCGCGCAGCTTGGAACGGGTTTCTACCAGTTCCCGGTGGATATCGGTGACGTTGGGGGCGGGCGCCTTCTCATCGCGCACGATCGCTGAGATGAACTCCTGCCGGTAGGCCTCTGAGTCCCGTTCGGTCAGCAAATCGAAGGTGAGGTCGGTGAGGTGGGTGCGCTCCAGCAGGCGGTTGAAGTCCTTGAGGGTGGAACGTTTCTCCCCCACCACCAGCACAGATTTCCCCTGGTGAATCAGGGCCGCGGCGATGTTAGCTGCGGTGCCGAGCTGGTCGGTACCGGGAGCGGTAGTCACAGCCAGGGAGTGCCCCAGGTGGGCCAGGTCAACGATGTCCTGCCCGCTGGCGTCCGCGTCCACCACCAGCATGTCGGTGTCAGGGTCGCGGCTATCAAGGGGTTCGCGGGTGTTGTGGATCGGGGCAATAAAGGGCTGCTCCAGCGGGTTGAGCTTGAGCTGGGCAATATCGCGGACGAGCGGGGTATGGGCGGTTGCCGGTAGCTCCCCGGTGCTTTCCTTGAGATCTGCAAAGGTCGAAATGAAGTAGGTAGAGCGAATCGTCATCCCTGGCACTGCCCCGGTCGTAGCCCGCATGCGCTCAATGACCGGTTCGGGGTCTAGCTTGCGCATGGAGTTAGCCAGCTGGGCAACGTCCATGGTACCCAGGTCGATGCCGTACTCTTTCTTAATCTGCCGCACCATGGCGGGGTTGAGCTGGGCAGGGCCGGTCAGCTGGATCTCGAAGTCATCGCTAGTGGGGTGGGGAGTGATAGCAAGAGGAGCCATCAGGATAGGGGCAATAAAGCGCTTCTCCCCCACCATTCCGTCCTCGCGCACATCGCGTGAAAGCCAGGAGGCTGTACCCGCTACGAAGTAGCCCGCGTCCAGCCCGTGGCCGGTCGCCAGCTCAAAGATTTTGGTGCGCAGGGCACGGGCAGCCACCATACCGGCTTCAAGTTTGTCCTTGTCACGCAAGATAGTAGAGAGGCGGGTCTTTCTGCCCATAAACATCTGGGCAACACCCGAGGAGTTGGCGTCGGTGAGGTCGATGTGCACGTAGTCGACCTGGTTGAAGTCCAGCATGGCATCGGGGCCGGTGTAGGTTTCCATCTGCTCGGCCCAGGCTTCAAGGCCAGCCTGCACCTGAGCTGTTACCTGTTCATCAGCAGCAGAGTCGGGGGCTTCCTGCGGGGCCTGCGCATGGCCCTGGGACCAGGGGGCACTACCGGCGCCGGCAGTGCGCTCGTTAGCGGTTTCAGGGTCTACCTGCTCGTTCACTGAATCTACTCTAACTTTCTGCACGTGTTAACTTCCCTACCATCATAGAGGTTTCAGGCCCATAGCACAGATTCGCGGGCCCTATAGGAAGGCCCCGTTCCGAAGGAACAGGGCCGGTGAGGTTGCTTTAGCCGGTAGCCAGCTTGACGTAGGCCAGCAGGGTAACCAAAGATAGCAGACCGAGCAGGGCCATACCCGCAAGAATCACCCAGCGTAGGCGGGGAGCAAAGGGCTCACGAGGGGCGTCCCAGAGGGAGCGGGTGTAGAAGTAGCTCAGTAGGAACCCCGGAATATTACCGGTGAGGAGCTGCTGGGCTACCGCAAACATGCCAAAAGTGCGCTCGGTGCTTTCATTTTCGGTTTCTGCTGCCCGGAGCAGACCCACCATCATCAGCGACATACAGCTCACGATGAAGGCAAGGGCGATAGCCGGTTCGTTGAGCATTTCGCGAAAGTCGACGTTTTCTCCACGCGATACCGCGAACTGGTAGAAGAAGAAAATGAAGGGGCTGATTAACCAGTACCAGAAGAGGAAGGTGCGGAGGCGCTGGGTGTCGCGCAGGGCGTAGAGCAGGGCGTTCATGAATTCTTTTCTTGGGTATCGATGTACTGGATATATTGGCGCACCGTGTAGTCCAGCAGGACGGTCAGGGCGACAAAGGAGTAGTAGGGTTCCTTGGCGCTGAGGGTAACGGTGGGCGTGGACTCGTAGTGCAGTGAAAAATCTGCGGCAGCAGAGATGGTGTTAACGCCCAGTGCTGTAATGGCGATCATGGGAATCTTGCGGGCCGCCAGGGCACGTACGGTGGGTAGGGCGCTTTCGGTTTCACCCGAGAGCGAGGCAATAATGACGAGGTCATCGGGCTTCATCACCCCGATGCTCCCGCGGAATTCGCTAGAGGCCGGGATAACGTGGGTGAATTTACCGCAGGCCAGCATAGACTTCGAGAACTCTTGAATCGCGGTGCGCTGGGCAAAGCCGGTGCCGTAGCAGTAGATGGTACGAGCCGATTCAATTTTTTTCAGAATCGGTTCGAAATCGACATTCGTCAGCCCCTCGTAGGTTTTGAGAATATCGGCACGGCCGCTTTCTAGAAAATCCCTGTTGGGGGCAGCAGCGTCAGAGAGAGAATTTTTCACGAAAAACTTCAGTTCAGCAAAACCAGAGAAGCCTAGCTTCTTCGTCAGGCGGATAATGCTGGACGTTGAGGTAAAGGTCTTGTGGGCCAGAGCGCTAATGGTTGAGTCGGCAACGAACTGCTCGTTGTTGAGCATGAAGGCGAGTATCTCGCGCTCGGTGTCGCTGAGGCGGTTCTGGTGCGCGTTGACGAGTTCCTGTAAATCCACAAAGGGCTCCTGAAGTTTTGCGGTTCACTGCAATTCTATACAGTATAGGCGCTAAAACATCAGGAGCCCTATGCTAGGTCTTTGGTAGTAGGTGACTACTTACCAGCGTTGACCATTTCTTCGAACTTGTCGCGGACCTGGGGCACGTCCATACCGACGATGACCTGCAGGGCCTTGCCCTTGTTGACCAGGCCGAGTGCGCCAGATGACTTAAAGTCAGCTTCGGTAGCGACCAGTGAGGGGTCATCTACTGAGACGCGCAGGCGGGTGGCGCAGTTGTTCACATCGGTGATGTTGGCGGGGCCACCGAGCAGAGCCAGGAAGTCGGTTGCGCGCTGGGTGTAGGGGTCTGATGCTACTGCGGTTGCAGTACCAGCAGCTGCACCTGCGGCAGCAGCACCTTCAGCACCGAGGGTGCCATTCTTCTTAGCTTCCTTGTAGTCGGCCTTGGTGTAGAGCTTGGTTTCGCCACCGTCTACTTCGCGACCGGGGGTCTTGAAGTCGAACTTGAGGATCAGGAAGCGGAAGACGACGAAGTAAATTAGGGTGAAGCACAGACCGATACCGATCTGAGTGAGAACCATACCTGAGTGGTTGGGCCACATGGGGATCCAGTTCTGGAAGAGGAAGTCAATCAGACCGCCACCCATGTTACCGACAACGCCGAAGCCGTACATGGTAGCTGCCATGGTTGCGGCCAGGACTGCGTGTACTGCGAACAGCGGGGGTGCCAGGAAGAGGAAGGTGAATTCGAGGGGCTCGGTGATACCGATCAGGATTGCGGTGAGGCAGACGGGGATCAGCAGGGCCAGGGTTTCCTTGCGCTTTTCGGGGCGAGCAGTGGTGTAGAAGGCTGCTGCGATACCGAGGGGGGCGAAGACCTTGGAGTTACCGTGCAGGGCGAAGCCGCCACCGGGGAAGAGCTCCTTGACGGGGGTGGTTGATGTTGCGAAGGTTTCGAGGTTAGCAACCCAGTACTTGGTGATGCCGTCCGGAACAACGGCAGGACCGAAGACGAAGGGGGTGTAGATGAAGTGGTGCAGGCCGGTGGGGATCAGGATGCGCTCAAGGAAGGTGTAGAGCCATACGCCGAAGACGCCGGATGAGATGAAGAAGCCCTGCAGGGAGCCGATGCCGGTCTGGATGGTGGGCCAGATAGCGACGAAGGCGAGCGCGACGGGCATCATCAGGAAGAATCCCAGGCCGTAGACGAACTGGGTGCCCTGGAAGATACCGAGGAAGTCGGGCAGCTTGGTGTTGAAGTAGCGGTTGTGCAGCCATACAACGATAGCGGAGATGATGATGGCGCCAAAGATGCCGGTGTCGAGGGTCTTGATGCCCGCGATCATTTTCAGACCGGTACCTGCTGCGCCTTCGGAGAGGTCAACGCTGTAGTCAACGCCGAACTTGTCGCCCCAGATGCTGAGGATAGAGGCAACGAAGTAGTTGAAGGTCAGGTAGATCATGCCTGCTTCGAGCACGGCACGGGCCTGGGCGGTCTTAGCCAGAGCGATGGGAAGACCCAGAACAAAGAGGAGTTCCATCTGGTTGAAGACGGTCCATGCGCCTGATTCCCAAACGGACCAGAAGTTGTACCAGCCGGTACCTTCTGCGGCGATGCTGCCCAGAAGCTGCTCGTTCTTGCAGATAATGGCGATACCCACTGCAAGACCGGCGAATGCAAAGATGAGGACGGGGGCCAACATGGCCGAGCCGAACCTCTGAATCTTCTCCATCATCGGATAAGAACCTTTCGTGTATAGGTGGGGCTCGCCGTCCGCTTGCTGCGTTGGTGTGTGCGGAGCGCCACCCGTGTGATTACTAGGCCTATCTAACCATTCTTTGGGAGCCCGCGAGAGTGATTTGGGGTACTTTGGCATTAATGCCGTGAACTGGCACGTTTTTCGGGAGCGGGTAAAAGTGCCGTGGCTCGGGAGCCGGGTTTGTTGGGGGCAAACAGGCTGGGCCCGCCTAGGATGGGTAGCCGTAGGTTTCCCTTCTTCACCCGCGAAAGTGACGCTTGTCCTCAATGAAATTATTAACTCTGAACACCCACAGCTGGCTTGAGGTGCACCAGATTCCCAAGATTTTTGAGTTGGCTCAGTTTATTGTGCGGGAGCAGGTTGATGTGGTTGCCCTACAGGAGGTCAACCAGTTTGTGAAGTCCCCCGCGGTGGATGCCCCGCTGGGCTTTGCCGGGGGTGCTGACCGCCCCGTCCGCCAGGATAACTATGCCCTGTTGCTCAACCAGTTTTTGGAGCAGCTAGGTTCTCCCTACCACTGGGCCTGGTCGGTGTCTCATCTAGGCTTTGACCGCTATGACGAGGGTGTCGCTCTTTTGACCCGGCAGCCCTTTGAGCACTGTGAGCTGGTTGATCTTTCGCCGGCATATACGGATCAGGACGTCGCCCGGCGGGTTGCTGTGGCAGTTCAGCTGGGTGAGGAGTTCGGTGGCGCCTGGGTTGCGAGCGCCCATATGAGCTGGTGGAAGCTCGGTGAGGTAGCCCTCTTTGCTGATGAGTTCACCCAGCTAGAGGGGCAGATGAAGCAGCTCGCTAACGGTGCTCCCGTGATTCTTGCCGGCGATTTTAATAATGCGGCTCAGGTGCAGGGTGAAGGTTATGACCTGATGCAGGAGCGGGGCTGGATCGATACCTATACGGTAGCTGAGCAGGTGACCGGTGAGTTTACCGTTCACAAGGCCATTCATGGCTGGGATAATCTCACCCAAGCCCTGCGTATCGACCTTGTACTGACCGACCGGCCCACGCGCGTCCGCACCCACGAGGTCGTCTTCCCCGACACCGACGAAACCGCAATTTCAGACCACTCCGGTCTGCTAGTAACCCTCGATATCTAGCCAAACCGCAAAGGAGCACATCATGGCAGTCGAAACCCAGTGGTGGCAAGGACCCGTTGTCTACCAGATTTACCCGCGGTCCTTTAACGACTCTAACGGCGACGGCATCGGCGACCTTCCCGGTATCACCGAGAAAATCCCCTACCTGGCCAAGCTCGGGGTGGACGTCATCTGGCTCTCCCCCATCTATAAGTCCCCCAACGACGATAACGGCTACGACATCAGCGACTACCGAGCCATCATGGACGAGTTCGGCACCATGGCAGACTTTGATGAGCTCCTTGAAACCGCTCACGCAGCCGGCATCAAGATCATGATGGACCTGGTCGTCAACCACACCTCCGACGAGCACGACTGGTTCGTGCAGGCAAAGAGCAGCAGGGATAGCCCCTACCGCGACTACTACATCTGGAAGGACCCGGCGGGCTTTACCGAGGACGGCACCCCGATTCCGCCCAACAACTGGGTCGCAGCTTTCTCCCCCTCCGTCTGGGAATGGGAGCCTGCCACCGAGCAGTTCTACCTGCACCTCTTTTCGACCAAGCAGCCCGACCTCAACTGGGAAAACCCTGTCGTGCGCAACGAGGTCTACGACCTCATGCGCTTCTGGCTCGATAAGGGCGTCGATGGCTTCCGCATGGACGTCATCAACCTGATCTCCAAGGACCCGGCCTACCCCGATGACCCCCAGGTAGCAGCCGGGGGCGGCACCGACTCCATCACCATGGCAGCCAACGGCCCCCGCGTGCACGAGTACCTGGCAGAGATGAACCGCGAGGTGCTCTCCCACTACCCCGTCATTACCGTGGGCGAGGCCCCCGGCGTCACCACCGCCGACGGCCTGCTCTACACCGGCTTTGACCGCGGCGAACTCCAGACCCTCTTCCAGTTCGAGCACATGGACGTGGACGCCAACCCCAACCCGGCTCTGGGCAAGTGGAACGACGAGCGTTTCGATCTGCGCGACCTCAAGCGGATTCTCACCAAGTGGCAGGTTGACCTGGCTGGTAAGGGCTGGAACGCCAACTACTGGAACAACCACGATCAGCCCCGCGCTGTCTCCCGTTTCGGTAACGATTCTGCTGAGTACCGGGTGGTCTCAGCCAAAATGCTGGGCACCGTGCTACACGGTATGGCAGGTACCCCCTACATCTACCAGGGCGAAGAGCTGGGCATGACCAACGTCTTCTTCACTGACCTGGCCGACTACAACGACCTGGAAATCCACGACCACTACGCCAAGCTGGTCGGCTCCGGTGCGGTCGACCACGACACCATGCTGCGCTACATCTCAGCCTCCGGCCGCGATAACGCCCGCACTCCCATGCAGTGGACGGCCGGTGAGCAGGCAGGCTTCACCAGTGGCACCCCCTGGCTCAAGCTCAACCCCCGCTACACCGAAATTAACGCTGAGGCAGCCCTTGCCGATGAACGATCGGTTTTCTACCACTACCGCGACCTCATCAATCTGCGCCATGCCCACCCCATCATGGTCAACGGCACCTACGAGCTCATTGACTCTGCCGAGGCACCCGCCACCGAGGATGCCGAGGTCTACGCCTACCTGCGCCAGGGAACCGGCCCCACCGAGCACCAAACCCTGCTGGTCGTGGCCAACTTTACCGACGGCGTCCTCACCCGCACCTTTACCGAACCACACGGTACGCGTACCCTGCTCAGCAGCAACTACACCGACGACGCAGGCGCAACTCTGCGCCCCTACGAAGCAAAAATTTACCTTTACGAAAGGGACTAAACCATGGCAGATAATTCAGGAAAGACCTGGTGGAAGGAAGCGGTCGTCTACCAGATTTGGCCGCGCAGCTTCAACGACTCCAACGGCGACGGCATTGGCGATATCCCCGGTATCACCGCCCGCCTGCCCTACCTGGCAGACCTTGGCATCAACGTCATCTGGCTCTCCCCCGTCTTCGCCTCCCCCAACGACGACATGGGCTACGACATCAGCGACTACCGAGCCATCATGCCCGAGTTCGGCACCATGGACGACTTCGATCAGATGCTCGAAACCGCCCACTCCCTCGGCATCAAAATCCTGATGGACCTGGTCGTCAACCACTCCTCAGACGAGCACGAATGGTTCGAAAAGGCCCGCGCCTCGCGCGATAACGACTACCGCGACTACTACATCTGGCGGGACTCATCGGGAGTCGATGAGGACGGCAAGCCCCTGCCCCCAAATAACTGGGGCAGCGAGTTCGGTGGCCCGGCCTGGGAATACGACGAAACCACCGACCAGTGGTACCTGCACATGTTCTCCCGCAAGCAGCCCGACCTCAACTGGGAAAACCCCAAGGTTCGCCAGGAAATCTTTGACCTGGTTACCTTCTGGCTCGATAAGGGCGTCGACGGCTTCCGCTTGGACGCCATCAACATCATCTCCAAGCCCGAGGGCCTGCCCGATGACCCCAGTGTCGACCCCGAGAAGCACTCCTCGTCTATTCCGTTCGTGATTGAAAACGGCACCAAGGTGCACGAGTGGATGCACGAGCTCAACATGGAAACCTTCGACAAGTACGACTGCATGACCGTGGGCGAGATGAGCGCCACCGGCCCCGATGAAGCCGTCCGGTTCTCCGGTTTCACCACCGATGAGCTGCACATGATCTTCCACTTTGAGCACATGGGCCTGGACTCTGACCCTGAGGCCGGCATGGGCAAGTGGTCCCGCAAGCCCGTTGAGCTGACCGAGATGAAGCAGATTCTCAATACCTGGCAGACCGAGCTGGACGGCAAGGCCTGGGGTTCGCTCTACTGGAACAACCACGACCAGCCCCGCCTTATCTCCCGCTTCGGCAACGATTCACCCGAATACCGGGAGCTCTCCGGCAAGATGCTGGCAACCGTGCTGCACGGTATGCAGGGCACCCCCTACATCTACCAGGGCGAAGAGTTCGGCATGACCAACGTGCAGTTCGACTCGATCGAGGACTACAAGGATCTCGACTCCATCAACTTCTACACCGACATGGTCACCGAGCACGACCGCATGAGCGCCGACGAGGCCATGGACCTGATTTACGCCAAGGGCCGCGACAACGCCCGCACCCCCGTGCAGTGGAGCGCGGACGCCGGCGCCGGCTTTACCACCGGCACCCCCTGGATTGGGCTCAACGAGAACTACACCGAGATCAACGCGGCTGAAGCGGTCAACCGCGAGGATTCCCTGTGGCGCTACTACCAACAGCTGGTAGCCCTGCGCCGCGGTGAGCTCAAGGACCTGCTGGTCTACGCTCCCTTCCTGCCCCTGGACCCCGAAGATTCTGAGGTGTACGCCTACGAGCGCCACGGGGACGGCGAGAAGCTGCTGGTCGTCGCTAACTTTACTGCCGGCGTCCTGGCCCGCTCCTACCAGGTGCTGGAGGGGGCGGACGCTCAGGTGGTGCTGTCCAACTACGCGGACGCCGCCGAGCAGTCTGATGGGGCTGAGCTGACCCTGCGCCCCTACGAGGCCCGAATCTACCGTATCGCCGCCTAACCCCGTTGCCCGCCCAAGGGGGCCGCTCGCGAAGCTATGGAATTCTACGCTGAAGTCTTCGGCAGCGAACGCGGCTAAACACAACCCCGCCCGCGCAGCAGCCCCCGCCCATTCCCCTAAACGGGGAAGGACGGGGGCTGTTCAGTTAAAGAAGCGGATAGGTACGGGTGCATCTATGTACACAACGCTCTCGCTGGTTCGCTAATGTTCATCGTACAATTCATACCAGAACCGAGTAGTCAGGAGAGTTTTATACTCTGACGCTGATACCCCGATGTAGTCAGACTTCTTATGCATGAGGCTTCGAGGCCATGAAATCCTCATACCATCAGATTGGACATAGTATGAATACCTTAAGAGTTCTCAGCCTATCTCCTAGTTATAACCCTCTCACCACAATTATTTTTAGTTTCTACGGCACCCACAGCCACTGTTCACCAGCATGAGTAAGCCAGATTTTCCACCCCGCTACCGTCCACTATTGGCTGAGGGGGCAGAGCTGTCTGAGCTCACCAGAGAACCGCTTATTATCAAAAATACACCGGTAATAGCACTCATCATCATGTGCGACCTCGACACCCCGCCAGTTGAAAACACCAGCCCTACCCTCAGTGTAAGTATTGCCCAATACCTCAAACTCCAAGACGGTTCACTCATCAAACTCGACATGGACCGCGGGCTCACCTCCTTCTGGCACGGCAACCCGAATACCCCAAGGAAATGGCGCCAAACGGCAGACAAAGCTATCCAAGAACTCCTCACTATTGTGAAAGCAGATGTTCCCCACCAGATTGATTTCCCCTGGGAAGAGTACGTTAAAGCAGCCACTCAACGCGGTATTGATATCGATGAGGCAAAACTACGTGCACTCCCCTACCAAGTGACCTTCTCAGATGCCCTGATGAAAGCCTACGGCTTCTAAAAAACCGAAAAAGGCCGCCCTACCGGTTGATAGGGCGGCCACTCGTTTAGCCTCTGCTGCGGTCACGAGTATCGCAGACATGCAACCTAAGCCGATATAACCGCTCGCAGGCTCGCGGAATAACGAAACGAGGAGCTCGCTACGCTCACAAGCTTCTCGCTCGACCGAGACCCGCGAGCGGCAGCCGCACTAAGTCGTCCATGCCGCTCGCAGGCTCGCGGAATAACAAAAATTTTATTTTCCCCTGTTGGGGAAAATTTTTGTTATTCCCACTCAATCGTTCCCGGCGGCTTTGACGTCACGTCCAGAACCACGCGGTTCACCTCAGCAACCTCATTCGTAATCCGGTTAGAAATCTTCGCCAACAGGTCATAGGGCAGGCGTGACCAGTCAGCAGTCATCGCATCCTCAGACGACACCGGGCGCAGCACAATCGGGTGACCGTAAGTACGGCCATCACCCTGCACACCAACGGAGCGGACGTCCGCCAGCAGCACCACGGGGCACTGCCAGATTTCCTCGTCCATTCCTGCTGCGGTCAGCTCCTCGCGCACAATCAGGTCAGCAGCACGCAGGATATCCAGGTTATGCTTTGTGACCTCGCCAATCACGCGAATACCCAGGCCGGGGCCGGGGAAAGGCTGACGGGCAACAATCTTCTCAGGAACACCCAGCTCACGGCCAATGGCGCGAACCTCGTCCTTGAAGAGGGTACGCAGGGGCTCAACCAGCTCAAACTGCAGGTCATCAGGCAGGCCACCCACATTGTGGTGGGACTTGATGTTCGCAGCGCCCTCGCCACCGCCAGATTCAACAACATCGGGGTAAAGGGTACCCTGCACCAGGAACTTGATATCGGTACCTTCAGCACCGGCCTCTTCAATCAGCTTACGCTGGGCAGCTTCGAAGGAGCGGATGAACTCGCGGCCGATAGCCTTACGCTTAGCTTCGGGCTCGGTGATACCGGCCAGGGCGTCCAGGAAGCGCTCTGACTCGTCGATGGTCACAACCTTGATACCCATGGTTGAAGCGTAGTCCTGCTCAACCTGTTCGCGTTCGCCCTCACGCAGCAGACCGTGGTCGATGAAGAAGCAGGTGAGCTGATCGCCCACAGCCTTGTGAACCAGGGCTGCGGCAACAGATGAGTCAACGCCACCGGACAGGGCGCAGATGACCTGGTCATCGCCAACCTGCTCGCGGATCTTAGCAACCTGCTCTTCGATGATGTTGCCGGTTGACCAGGTCTTCTTCAGACCCGCTACGTTGAAGAGGAAGTTCTCCAGGGCAACCTGGCCGTAGTCGGAGTGCTTAACCTCGGGGTGCCACTGCACGCCACCAAACTTGCGCTTCTCATCGACGAAGGCTGCAACGGCTGCACCGGGGGTCTGGGCCAGCACCTCAAAACCTGCGGGAGCTTCAGAGACAGAATCGCCGTGGCTCATCCAGACGTTCTGGGTCTTGGGGGTACCGGTCAGGAAGGAAGAGTTCTCTGCACAGACCACGGCATCGGTTGCGCCGTATTCGCGCAGGCCGGTCTTAGCGACGGTACCGCCCAGGGTCTGGGCCATAACCTGGAAGCCGTAGCAGATACCGAAGACGGGTACGCCAGCCTCAAACATGGCGATGTCGCCCTTGGGGGCGCCGTCCTCGTATACGGATGAGGGGCCGCCAGACAGAATAATTGCAGCCGGGTTCTTGGCGAGCATCTTCTCGGTGGGCATGGTGTGAGGAACCAGCTCCGAGTAGACACCAGCCTCACGCACGCGGCGCGCGATGAGCTGCGCGTACTGGGCGCCGTAGTCAACGACCAGCACGGGGCGCTCTTCGAGCTCCTCGATGGGGTTGTGGGTAGTCACAGGTATATACCTTTTCGGTTGGGGTTGAAGGGTAATCCTTGGGTTCTATTCTAGTGCAGGGAATCGCTAGACCTAGTAACGTTTGGTAGCCTGCGGGTTAGCATCAAGCAGGGCCAGGGTTTCTGCGTAGATGCGGCGCTCCACAATGAAGGATAGGAAGGGCACCACACCGCCCAGAGCCATGACGATCATCTGGGGTAGGGCCCAGCGCATGAGCAGCCAGAGACGGAAGCAGGAGAAGAGGTAAACGACGTAGAACCAGCCGTGAATGATCAGAATCCAGGTGGAAATGTTCAGGCCCCCGTGCAGGTTGCCGGTCTCGAGGTTGAGCCAGCCCAGAGCCACGGTTTCCCCGGTCTGGGCGTCGATGCCACCGGCGATTAGGTCGTAGCCGAAGATGTAGCGGCTAATCATTTCAGTAACGAGCAGCAGCAGGAAGGTACCTGAAATCCAGGCGCACCACTTGTAGAAGGTGAGGGCCCCACGAATCTGGGATTCGGTTCCGCCGAACTTCTTGCGCACGGTAAAGCCGCCGGCTGCATTCGTTTCGGTAGTTCCCGCGGCGAGGGTAACTTTCTTACCGTCGGTGCGGTGGGTGGGGCGCGGGG
>DXCN01000036.1 GCA_019115985.1 Candidatus Rothia avicola
CTCGGGGCCCCACGGGGGCATCCAAACCCAGTTCACGTGCCACTCGTCAATCATGGTTTCCAGGTTCTGCTGAACCTGTTCCTCGATGACATCCTGCAGGGGGCAGGCGGCGGTGGTCAGGGTCATGTCGAGCACGAGGGCGCCTTCGTCATTCCAGCGCATACCGTAGAGCAGACCCAGATCAACGATGTTGACGCCCAGTTCGGGGTCAATCACGTTCATGAGGGCTTCTTCGATGACCTCTTGGCTGGGGGCACCAGCGGGGGCTTCTGACATAGCAGTCACCTTTCAGTTCAGCCGCTACTACTTAGCAGCCAGGTAGCGCTCGTAGCCCTCTTCTTCAAGGCGGTCAGCGAGCTCGGGGCCGCCCTGGTCTACCATCTTGCCGTCCACGAAAACGTGAACGAACTGGGGCTTGATGTAGCGCAGGATGCGGGTGTAGTGGGTAATCAGCATAACGCCCATGTCGTTGGCCTGGTGGGCGCGGTTAACGCCCTCAGAAACGACCTTGAGAGCGTCGACGTCCAGGCCGGAGTCGGTCTCGTCGAGAATACCGAACTTGGGCTTGAGCAGTTCCAGCTGCAGGATCTCGTGGCGCTTCTTTTCGCCGCCGGAGAAACCCTCGTTGACGTTACGGGAGATGAAGGCGGGGTCGATGGAGAGGTTCTCCATAGCTGCCTTGACGTCCTTGGTCCAGGTGCGCAGGGCGGGAGCTTCACCGTCAACAGCGGTCTTGGCTGAGCGCAGGAAGTTGCTCATAGTAACGCCGGGGATTTCGACGGGGTACTGCATAGCCAGGAAGAGGCCGGCGCGGGCGCGCTCGTCGACGGACATCTCAGTGACGTCTTCACCGTCGAGCAGGATCTGCCCGGAGTCAATCTGGTACTTGGGGTGGCCGGCGATGGTAGAGGCCAGGGTGGACTTACCGGAGCCGTTGGGGCCCATGATGGCGTGGATTTCACCGGAGTTGATGGTGAGGTTGACGCCCTTGAGGATGGGCTTGGTGTTTTCGTCGTCCAGAATAACGGAGACGTGAAGGTCCTTGATTTCAAGGGTTGCCATAGTTTGTTTCTCCTGTAAGAGGTAAAGCTTTAGTTGTTGGAAATCGCGAGTTCAGCTTCGAGGGCATCTGTGAGCTGTTCTTCGAGCTCGGGGATGCGGATCTGCTGAATAATCTCGTTGAGGAAGCCGCGGACGACCAGGCGGCGGGCTTCAGCCTCGGGAATACCGCGGGCCTGCAGGTACCAGAGGTGCTGCTCGTCGAGCTGACCGGTGGTGGATGCGTGGCCGGCACCTTCAATGAGGCCGGTTTCAATTTCCAGGTTGGGCACGGAGTCAGCGCGGGGGCCGTCTTCGAGAATCAGGTTGCGGTTGAGCTCGTAGGTGTCGGTGCCTTCTGCATCCTTACCGATGAGCACATCGCCGACCCATACCGAGTGTGCACCCTTGCCCTGCAGGGCACCCTTGTAGGTGACGCGGGACTTGCAGTTGGGCTCGGTGTGGGCTACGAAGAGACGGTTCTCAATGTGCTGGCCGGCGTCGACGAAGTAGAGGCCGTACATCTCGGTTTCAGCGCCGGGAGCGGTGAACTTGGTGGAGGGGGTGACGCGCACCAGGTCGCCACCCAGGGAGATGTTGACGTGCTTGAACTTGGCGTCACGGCCAAGTGCCGCATACTGGGCTGAGGCGTGAATCGCGTCGTCCTCCCACTGCTGAACGGTGATGACGGTCAGTGAAGAAGAGTCGCCCACCTTGAATTCAACGTTCTGGGAGAGCACGGCTGAGCCGGTGTGACGCAGCACGACAACAGCCTTGGAGAAGGGCTTGGTCTCGATAAAGAGGTGTTGGGCTGCGGCGTCCTCGTGGGTGCCGTTGATAGCAACCTCAATCTGGCCTTCCAGTTCAGCTTCGGCGGGAACGGTGATGGCGGTTGCCTCGGAGAAGGTGCTCCAGGCGTTGGCCGCTACACGATCCTCGGGGATACCGGCGGAGCCGATGCGAGCGTCGTCGCGGGCGATAGTCTCAACCTGGACGCCTGCGGGGGCCTTGACCTCTACGGCGGGGGCAGCACCGGTGAGTTCATCGGTGTGCAGACCGCCCAGACGCTTGAGCGGGGTGAAACGCCAGTCTTCTTCGCGGCCGGTGAGGGCTGCGAAGTCTTCAACCTTGTAGGAGGTCTTGCGTTCGGCGCGGGAGCCGTCAATCTCGACCTTGTCGGTGTTGTGCTTTGAGACGCGGATGGTGTCGTCGGTGGCCAGCTCGGTTGCGAGCTTCTCACCTTCCTGGTCCATACCGGGAATCGCGGGGTTGTTGTGACCCTGGTTTTCTGCGTTAGCCATAATTTAGCCTACGGATCCTTCCATCTGGAGTTCGATCAGGCGGTTGAGTTCAAGCGCGTATTCCATGGGCAGCTCGCGGGCAATGGGCTCCACGAAGCCACGCACAATCATGGCCATAGCTTCGTCTTCGGGCAGGCCGCGCTGCTGCAGGTAGAAGAGCTGTTCTTCTGAGACGCGAGAGACGGTTGCCTCGTGGCCCATGGTGACGTCGTCCTCGCGGATATCTACGTAGGGGTAGGTATCTGAGCGGGAGATGGTGTCGACCAGCAGGGCATCACAGACCACCGAGCTCTTAGCGTGGGAGGCACCTTCGCGCACCTGTACCAGGCCGCGGTAGGCGGCACGGCCACCGTTACGAGCCACAGACTTGGACACGATGGTGGATGAGGTGTTGGGGGCGATGTGGACCATCTTGGAACCGGTGTCCTGGTGCTGGCCCTCGCCTGCGAAAGCGATGGAGAGGGTCTCGCCCTTGGCATGCTCACCGACCATGTAGACAGCCGGGTACTTCTGGGTGACCTTGGAGCCGATGTTGCCGTCAATCCATTCCATGGTGGCCCCCTCGTGGGCGATGGCACGCTTGGTCACCAGGTTGTAGACGTTGTTCGACCAGTTCTGAATGGTGGTGTAGCGAACGCGGGCATTTTTCTTGACCACGATTTCAACTACTGCTGAATGCAGGGAGTCGGTCTTGTAGATGGGGGCGGTGCAGCCTTCGATGTAGTGAACGTAGGAGCCCTCGTCAGCGATGATGAGGGTACGCTCAAACTGGCCCATGTTCTCGGTGTTAATGCGGAAATAGGCCTGCAGGGGGATCTCTACGTGAACTCCCGGGGGCACGTAGACGAAGGAGCCACCTGACCACACGGCGGTGTTCAGGGCTGCGAACTTGTTGTCACCGGCGGGGATGACGGAACCGAAGTATTCTTCGAAGAACTCGGGGTGTTCCTTGAGGGCGGTGTCGGTGTCCAGGAAGATAACGCCCTGAGCTTCAAGGTCTTCACGAATCTGGTGGTAAACAACCTCTGACTCGTACTGGGCGGCTACGCCGGCGACCAGGCGGTTACGTTCTGCTTCGGGGATGCCGAGCTTTTCGTAGGTGTTGCGGATGTCTTCGGGCAGTTCTTCCCAGGTTTCGGCCTGGCGCTCGGTGGAGCGGACGAAGTACTTGATGTTGTCGAAGTCGATGTCCGAGAGGTCTGCACCCCAGGTGGGCATGGGCTTGCGGTCGAAGAACTTGAGGGCCTTCAGGCGAAGGTCCAGCATCCATTCGGGTTCGTTCTTCTTGGCTGAAATGTCGCGCACGACATCTTCGTCAAGACCACGCTTTGCAGCCTGGCCTGCTTCATCGGAGTCAGCCCAGCCGTACTCGTAGGTACCGATACCTTCGAGTTCGGGGTTTGCCTCCAGAATTTCTGAAATGACGGTGTTGTTGGCGGTGCGCTCAACCTGTTCAGTCATTACGGCCTTTCTTGGTGGGTTGGTTTTCACCGAGGTAAGTCGGCGAAATCTTCTTCTCAGTGGCAGGACCTGCTGGGCATGCCCTGCCGGTGGAAAGTTTTAGGGGGCGGTATCGCCTGCGGTTTCTTCGGGGTTTGGTGGGGCGGACGCCGGTGGGCGGCCGAGCGGGATGTGGGTGGTGCAGACGTGGGCGCCACCTGCCATGGTGGAGAGCCTGCGCACATCGACCCCGAGAAGTTCGGAGATGATTTCGGTTTCCTGGTCGCAGAAGACGGAGAAGTCTTCGGCGAGGTCTCGCACGGGGCAGTGGCCCTGGCAGAGCTGGATGGAGGCCAGCAGGTTATCGGGCAGCTTAGACCTCATGCCAACAGCCGGGGCCATTTCGTTGGCGGTGGCGACGAAGCCGTCGCGGGTCATTGCTTCTGCGAGCGCTTCGGCGCGGGCTGAGACGTTATCGCCTGCCGCTTCAACGACGGGCCGGTAACGCTCTGCCATGTCGTGGGCGCGAGCTGAGGCGAACTGGCGCAGGGCGTCTTCGCCGACGGCGTCCTTCAGCATAGTGAGGGCGTCGCGGGCGATGTCGAGGTAGTCGTTGCCCAGTTCGCTGTGCCCCTGCGGGGCGATGACATAGCGGCGGGCGGGACGGCCTGCTCCGGCACCGTGCTGGCGGTGGGAGGCAACCTCGATGAGGTTGTTCTTTTCAAGCGCGTCGAGGTGGCGGCGGACGGCTGCCGGGGTGAGGCTGAGTAGCTCACCCAGTTTGGCCGCAGAAACAGGGCCGTGAGTGAGAACTCCCTGGAGCACGCGGTCGCGCGTGCGTTCCTCTGTTTCTGCAGGGCGGGCAGTTTTAGTGGACACAGTTCTGCCTTTCTCTGCGGAATACATAAATAAAGTATGTCGTAATTGGGGCCCTTTAAGCTAGTAAGGACTACCTATTTAAGGCAATACAGCGGCAGGCGTCCGCCCAGAGCCGAAACGAAAGGGCTAGAATAGACGGGTGACGACACACCACCTGCCCCCCAACCTTAGCCCACGTGAGAGCGCATCTGACGTACCCGCGTCCACCGCTCTCATCATTGACAACCTGGTCAAGGACTTCACCCCCTCCAAGAACTTCGCGCGCAAGCACCCCGAAGCCCTCACCGGCGAGGGGCTCAAACGAGCGGTAGACCACCTCTCCCTCACCATTGAACCGGGCCAGGTAACGGTTCTACTGGGAGCTAACGGGGCCGGGAAAACCACCACCCTAGCCTGCGCCCAGGGCCTGCTCAAACCCACCGGTGGCAGCATCTCCCTGCTCGGTCACACCCCCTGGGGAGCCTCCCCTGGCCTGCGTGCCCGCGTGGGCATCATGCTGCAGGACGGCGGCCTACCCCCATCCGTCCGTCCGCTTCCCCTGCTGCGGCATATCGCCCGCATGTACACCAACCCCCTCGACGTTGACGCCCTAGCAGCCCGACTCGGTATTGACGCCTTTAACGGCACCACCATCCGCAGGCTCTCGGGCGGGCAAAAGCAGCGGGTCGCCCTGGCAGCTGCCATTATCGGGCAGCCCGACATTCTCTTTCTCGACGAGCCCACCGCCGGGCTCGACCCCCAATCGCGCAGCGTCGTTTTCGACATCATCCGCGAACAGCGCGACGCCGGCGTAGCCGTTGTGCTCACCACCCACCTGCTCGATGACGCCCAGCGCATCGCCGACTACGTCTACATGATTGAGCGCGGAAGGGTGGTACTAGCCGGAACCATGGCCCAGGTGCTAGCCAGCGGGCAGGACGATGCCCGCCGCCTCACTTTCACCGCCCCGCCCGGTATCACCCTTGCTGCCATCTGGCCCGCAGGTGACTCCCCCCTGCACCTGGTTGAAGAGCCCCAGGGTCACTACCAGCTCACCGGCCCGCTCACGGCCCAGCACCTAGCCGACCTCACCGCCTACTGGGCCACCCAGGGCTACATGCCCGGCGAATTCTCCCTGGCCAACCGAACACTAGAAGACGTCTTCCTCGAACTATCAGGCAGTGATATCCGATGAGCACCACTTCAACAGCAGCACCAGCCCTCACCCGCGTGCTAGCCCAGGGCAAGTTCGAAACCATCGCCATGCTCAAAAACGGTGAGCAGCTCATGCTGAACATCGCCTTCCCCGTCATGGGCCTACTGGCTCTCGCCTACACCGGCTTTCTCGACCCCTGGGCCAGCCGCTACGGGGTAAGCCGCGTCGACATCGCTGTGCCCGGCGTGCTAGCCCTGTGCGTGCTCTCCACCGCCCTCTCGGGTCAGGGCATTGCCACCGGCTTCGACCGCCGCTACGGGGTGCTGCGCTTTATCTCCACCACCCCGCTCGGCAAGGGCGGCCTGATTGCGGGCAAGGTACTCGCGGTGCTCGCGGTCCTCCTGATTCAGTACCTGCTGGTGGGAGCACTCGGCCAGCTGCTGGGCTGGACAGCCACCGCACCCGGCGTCCTCATGTCTCTGCCGACCCTCTTACTGGGGGCAGCCTGCTTCACCTCCCTGGGGCTACTTATCGCCGGGACCGTGCGCGCCGAAGCAACCCTGGCCATCGTCAACATGGCCTGGGTGCTGCTGGCCGCAGCTGGAGGAATCCTGATTCCCACCGACCGCTACCCCGCATGGCTGGGCTCCGTTATCGACCTGCTGCCCTCAGCCGCCTTAGGCAACGCCCTGCGCGGGGACTACATCTACCACAGCTTCCTGCCGCTCCCCCACCTCATCCTGGTGATAGCAACCGTCGTTTTTGCTACCCTGGCCACCCGATTCTTCAAATGGTCAGCCTAGCCTGACCCATACCGTCCGCAACCCTCGTGAAGGAAAGCTCCATGCCGACCACGCACACACCCACCCCCGGCACCTACCAGCCAGCTAACCTGGGTGAAAAACTTATCCCCCGCGACTACACTCGCTGGGTCAAACAGACCGCCTGGGCCGTAGCCATCGCCAACATCGTGCTCATTATCTCTGGCGGCGTCGTCCGCCTGACCGGCTCCGGCCTGGGCTGCGACACCTGGCCCCGCTGCACCTCAGACGGTTCCTGGACCACCACCCCCGAAATGGGCATCCACGGCATGGTCGAATTTGGCAACCGCCTACTGACCTTCGTGCTGGTTGCAGTTACCGTCATCGCCTTCCTGGCAGTGCTGCGGGTGGTGTTCCCTGAGCGAGCCACTTTGGGACGCTTCATCTGGGGCCTCCTGGTGGGCAGTCGCCCCGAGAGCTACCGCGCTCAAGGGGTAGGCGCCTGGCTGGAGTCGCGCGGCCTTGTCGCCCCCCGCTCCCGCTACTCTGACCTTTTCAACCTCACTCTGATCCTGCTCTGGGGTATTCCGGTGCAGGCTGTGGTCGGTGGTATCTCGGTCTGGCTGCGCCTCAACCCCTGGATGATTACCGCCCACTACATGCTTTCAGCCCTGATGATCATGATTGCCGGTATCTACCTCAACCGCGTCTACCGCTACTTCGAGGGCACCGCTGCCCGCGAGGGGATCGCCCCCACCACTGCCCCGGATCAGGGCGCGGACGCCGGCGCCCCCGCGTCCGCCCACCTCATGCGGATGCTCGGTTGGGTCGGCATGGTGCTGGTTGTTGCGCTAATGTTCATGGGCACCGTTACGACGGGTACCGGCCCGCACGCAGGTGACGCCGAGACCCACCGGCACGCTTTTAACCCGGTGTGGGTGACCCGCCTGCACGGTTCTCTCGTGTGGGTCTACTGCGCTTCGGTGCTGGGCTTCTTTGCGCTGTGGCGGTCAAAGGGGTGGGCCCCTATCTTTGGGAAGTCTCTGGCCTTTGTGTTGGTGGTACTGGGCTACCAGGCCATCGTGGGTTACACCCAGTACTTCAACGGGCTGCCGATTTGGCTGGTGGAGATGCACCTGATCGGGTCGGGTGTGTTCGCGCTGGCGGCGTCTTCCCTGTTTGAGCGGCAGCTGGTGCTCGCATCCCCCGCTGCGCGCGAGAAGGCGGCAGGACGCGTCCGGACGGCGTAGCCCTCCCACCCCCACTCCAAGGGGACCGCAAAACTAAAAAGGGACCGCGTATTATGCGGTCCCTTTTTGAAAATCAGGTCCCCTTGCAGGGAAATGTTTAGAGGGGGAGCACCGGGCCACCCACGAAGGGGTCAACCGCCAGGGCAATAAACAGCACGGTCAGGTAGGTGATTGAGCCGTGGAAGACCACCATAGCGGTCCGGCTGGTTGCCTGCTCCGCCAGCGCCAGGCGGTGTAGCTTGTGGCAGTGGTAGAGGAACCAGGCCCCAATCAGCACAGCGGTGGCCGTGTACACCCAGCCTGCGCCGCCCAGGGGCACCAGCAGCAGGGAGCACATCACCATGGCCCAGCCGTACAGTACCACCTGCACCGAAACACTCTTGGCCGAGTCAGTTGCGCCCAGCATGGGAATGCCAGCTGCCCGGTAGTCCTCGGCGTACTTCATCGACAGAGGCCAGTAGTGCGGGGGCGTCCAGAGGAAAATCACCATAAAGAGCACCACAGCTGCCCAAGAAATGGTGTTCTCTACAGCCGCCCAGGCGATAAAGACCGGCATGCAGCCCGCCAGGCCGCCCCAGACGATGTTCTGCTTGGTGCGCTTCTTCAGCCACAGGGAGTAGAAGACAACGTAGAGGAAAATTGCGACGACGCCGAGCCCGGCAGCTAGCGGGTTCACCAGGAAGTAGAGGTACACGATTGAAACAACCGACAGCACCCAGGCAAAGATAAGGGCTTCCCGGTCGGTGAGCTCGCCGGTGACCAGCGGACGCTTCTCGGTGCGCTTCATCAGTCGATCAGCTTCGCGGTCGATATAGCAGTTGAAGGCACAGGACGCGCCTGCGGCAAGTGACCCGCCAATCATGGTGTGGAGCACCAGCCAGAGGTTGGGGAAGCCACCGGCGGCAAAAATCATGGTAGGCGCGGTGGTCACCAGAAGCAGCTCAATAATCTGCGGCTTCGTGAGGTGAATGTAGGCCCTAATTTTGCGGCCCAGGGAGACGCGGCCGGGCGCAGGCGCAACGGGGGTTTGCTGGCCTTCTTCGGTACGGTCGATCACGGTGTTGATGCCATGGCTCTTCACGTATGCTGACTTCCCTTGACTGTTGTGTGTGCAGCTCTTCGGTTCCCCCGCCGGGTGATTCACTATGTGAAACAGGTGACGGTTTTCGGCGTGTTGGGGTGCGGACGCCGTCTGCACGCCCGGGTGCCCCTCGCACCGATTTTTTGGGTGGCGCCCATCACTTTTAACCGGGGTTAGCTGGTTTGTGAGCACACCAAAAAAGCTTTTGGTCAAATTACATCGTATAACGCCCACCTCCCCCCTGGCTAATAGATTAAGCGCACCCCTAAAGCAGGGAGTCCGCTGAGAGGCAAACCAAGCCCACACATGCGCAGGTAAACTATCCTGGAAGTAGCGTCTTTTGCCGGTTTTGCCGTGTGCTTGTGTGGGCTTGCCCCGCTCGGCGGCGGTGGGCGGGTAGAAGAATAAGTTTGATGAATATTTCTGGGTAGCCAGATTGAGAGAGGACGGCTGATGCCTAACCTGAATCAGAAGCTTGAATGGACCGAGAAAGACCAGCGCGCGGTTGATACCGCTCGCGTGCTTGCTGCGGACGCTGTTGAGAAGGTTGGCTCGGGCCACCCCGGTACCGCGATGAGCCTGGCTCCTGTGGCCTACCTGCTCTTCCAGAAGGTCATGCGCCAGGATCCCCGCGATGACCGCTGGGAGGGCCGTGACCGCTTTATTCTCTCCCCCGGCCACACCTCACTGACCCTGTACAACCAGCTCTTCCTGGGTGGTTTTGGTCTGGAACTTGACGACATTAAGGCCCTGCGTACCGCGGGCGCCCTGACTCCCGGCCACCCCGAATTTGGCCATACCAAGGGTGTCGAAATCACTACCGGCCCTCTGGGCCAGGGCCTGGCGTCCGCTGTGGGCTTTGCCTACGCCCAGCGTCGCATGCGTGGCCTCTTCGACCCCGAAGCTACCCCCGGCACCTCTCCCTTTGACCACACCGTCTTCACCATTGCCTCTGAGGGCGATGTGCAGGAGGGGGTAACCGCCGAGGCGTCCGCTCTGGCCGGCCACCAGCAGCTGGGCAACCTGGTCGTCATCTACGACCGCAACCACATCTCCATCGAAGATGACACCGACGTCGCCTTCACCGAGGACGTCGCAGCCCGTTACGAGGCCTACGGCTGGGACGTTGCCAAGGTCGATTGGACCGCTGGCGGCGACTACAAGGAAGACGTCGAAGCTCTCTACGATGCTATCGTCGCTGCAACCAAGGTCACCGATAAGCCCTCCTTCATCGAGCTGCGCACCGTTATCGGCCACCCTGCCCCCACCAAGCAGAACACCGGTGGCATCCACGGCTCCAAGCTGGGTGCCGACGAAGTTGCAGCCACCAAGAAGGTACTGGGCTTCGACCCCGAACAGCACTTCGTGGTAGAGCCCGAGATTCTTGAGCACACCCGTGCCCTGGTTGAGCGCAGCGCAGCCGAGCGCGACGAGTGGCAGAAGTCCTTCGACGCCTGGGCTGCCGCCAACCCCGAGCGGGCCAAGCTCTACGAGCGCCTGGTTGCTGGCGAGCTGCCCGCCGAGCTTGATGAGGCTCTGCCCACCTTTGAGGCTGGCACCTCCATCGCAACCCGTGCAGCATCGGGCAAGGTCATCAACGCAATCGCTCCGGTTCTGCCCGAACTTTGGGGCGGTTCAGCTGACCTGGCCGGTTCAAACAACACCACCATCGATACCGAGAAGTCCTTTAACCCCGAGTCCCGCTCCACCAAGAGCTGGACCGGCCACCCCTATGGTCGTGTGCTGCACTTCGGTATTCGCGAGCACGCCGCCGCAGCTATCACCAACGGTATCGCGCTGTCTTCGCCCACCCGTCCTTTCTCCGGCACCTTCTTCGTCTTCACCGACTACCAGCGCCCGGCCGTCCGCCTGGCAGCGCTCATGGGTGTGCCCAACATCTTCGTCTGGACCCACGACTCTATCGGTCTGGGCGAGGACGGCCCCACCCACCAGCCCGTTGAGCACCTAACCGCTATGCGCGCTATCCCCAACCTCGATGTTGTGCGCCCCGCTGACGGCAACGAGACCGCCGTAGCCTGGCGCAAGATTCTGGACATCAAGGACCACCCTGCCGGCCTGGTCCTTTCCCGCCAGAACCTGACCAACGTGGCTCGTGAAGACCTGCACGCGGATGCCGAGGGCGAGAAGTTCGCTTCCGCTAACGGCGCTGCCCGCGGCGGTTATGTGCTGGCTGATACCGAAGGCACCCCCGACGTCATCATCATTGCCACCGGTTCTGAGGTCGAGGTTGCCCTAGCTGCCCGCACCCAGCTGGCAGAAGAGGGCATCGCTGCCCGCGTTGTCTCCATGCCCTGCCGTGAGTGGTTCGCAGCTGAGTCTGCCGAGTACCGCGAGTCAGTCATCCCCTCCGCCGTCAAGGCCCGCGTGACCGTTGAAGCTGGCCTGGCCATGCCCTGGATGGACATTCTGGGCGAAGCAGGCCGCGCCGTTTCCCTGGAACACTACGGCGCTTCAGCCTCAGCCGAGGAACTCTTCGCCGACTACGGCTTCACCGCCGAGAACGTCGCCGCGAAGGCCCGTGAGTCCATCGCCGCTGCCCGCTAACCGAACTTCAAGTTAAGGAAAACATTATGACTACCCCCACCCAGAAGCTTTCAGACGCAGGCGTCTCCATCTGGCTCGATGACCTCTCCCGCGAGCGTCTCACCAGCGGTAACCTGCAGGAGCTCATCGACACCAAGAACGTGGTCGGTGTAACCACTAACCCCTCCATCTTCGCTGCAGCCCTGTCGAACGGCGCAGCCTACGCCGAGCAGATGAAGAAGCTGGCAGCAGAGGGCACCGAGGCAGAGGCAGCTGGCTTTGCTGCCATGATTGACGACGTGCGCGACGCCTGCGACGTTTTTGCCCCCATTTACGAGGCAACCCAGGGCTTTGACGGCCGCGTCTCTATCGAGGTCTCTCCCCTGCTGGCCCGCGAATCAGCTGCTACCCTGGCCCAGGCTAAGGAGCTCTACTCAGCAGTTGGCCGCGACAACGTCATGATCAAGATTCCCGCCACCGAAGAGGGCCTAGAACCCATCGCTGAGGCCCTGGCTGAAGGTATCTCGGTCAACGTCACCCTGATTTTCTCCCTGGAGCGTTACCGCGCCGTCATCAACGCCTACCTGCTGGGCCTCGAAAAGGCACTGGAAAACGGTAAGGACCTCTCAAAAATCCACTCCGTTGCCTCCTTCTTCGTCTCCCGCGTCGATACCGAAATTGATGCCCGCCTTGAGGCCATCGGCACCGACGAAGCCCTCGCTCTGCGC
>DXCN01000037.1 GCA_019115985.1 Candidatus Rothia avicola
CCGCGAAAGTGCGTCATATCGCTGAGCGTGCACCTGCCATGCGCACGCTCAGCGATATGACGCACTTTCGTCAGATAGGCAACGTAGCCTAAAGCGAACCAAGGGTAAAAAGGGTGATTCAGCATCAACCACTTAGGTCTATTTGAGGCGGCCTGATGCTGTGAAGATAAAAACGTACCGGGCAAATCTGCCCGGTACGTTCAAAATCAAATAGAGGAGGTTTAGAAGTGGTAACGACACTTCTGAACCTAGTTCTGATTCTAGCTGCGCTGGTAGCTGATTGTCGATAGCCTTAGTATTTGTTAGTTCTTGGGCACGGGCGGGCCCGCTAGCAGGAGCACCACAAAGAGCAGGACCACGAAGGTAAGCAACAGGGTGCTTGGCCAGTACCTACTGTACAGGTTTGCTGCATATTGGGGCCGGAGCACTAAGCTTGGGAATATGACCCACAAAATCTTTGACATGCCCGTCGCCGAGGTCTGGCCCCACTACCTGGCCAAGGTGGAACGCAAGGGGCAGGACACCGCCCTGGTAGAGACCGTCACCTGCTGGCTCACCGGCTACAGCCCCGAGGACCTGGTCTGCCACCTTGAGGGGCGGACGTCCTTCCGCGACTTCTTCGCCTCCGCCCGGCTCAACCCCGCCGCGCGCCTGATTACCGGCTCCATCTGCGGGTACAAGGTGCAGGAAATCGAAGACCCCCTCATGCAACAAATCCGCTATCTCGACAAACTCGTTGACGAGGTAGCCAAGGGGCGTCCGCTCGAAAAAATCCTGCGAACCCTACCCTAATCCTGCTGAGGGGCCAGTACCAGCGCCTCGCCCAGCGCCTCATCTAAGAGGGGCAGGCCCTGCTCGTAGTCTGCAAAAGCGGTGGCGGCGTCCGAAATCTTACCCTCAGCATCAAACATCGCGCGGCTCAACTTGATATTCACCGCCGCGGGCACCAACACCAGGCCGTAGTTCGGGCAGATCAGCTCAAACTGCGCAGCCGACTTGAGCCCTGCCCCAAAACCATAGGACACCACCGCAACCGGCTTGCCCTTCCACTCAGCGAACAGGTAGTCCATGGCATTCTTCAACACCGCCGGCAAACCACCGTTGTATTCAGGCAGGGCCACCACAAAACCGTCAAACCCAGAAACCAGCTCAGACCAGTCACGTGTGTGCTGGTGCTGGTAGGGAACCCCCGACTTGGGTGAGGCAGGTTCGTCGAAGAAGGGCAGATTATGCTCCGCCAAATCAATCATCTCGTAGGTGTGATTGCCCAGAGCCGCCAGACGCTCCTGCGCCCAAGCACCGACCACAGGGCTGATGCGGGTAGGGCGGGTAGAACCAAGAATAATACCGATGCGAGCCATGAAAACTCCTCAAACTAGATAGGACGAGTCTACCCCAGTCTACGGGGGCAGGCCCGAGAGGGCTTCAGCCTGCTCGCAGCAGATACGGTAGGGGACTGAGGGAACCCTAGTGCCCTGCAAAGATCATGAGAGCTGCGACCAGAATAAAGAGGGAACCAAAGACCCGGTTCAGTATCGTCTGCCCACGCTCTGAATGCGACAGCCTGGTCAGAGTTTTTGCCACCAGGGCAAACCCACCCCACATGACCACAATATCGATGGCCACCATAGTGCCCGCTAGCACCAGATACTGGGGCAGCTGCGGGGCCAGTTGCTGCCCCATGACCGTGAAAAAGGCCTTAAATTCCGGGGCAAAGACTCTGCACCCTGTTGCACCTCAGTAAACTTTAAAGCCATGAACACCCACCAGCAGCGCCGCATCCTCTGGGCCCTGGCCCTCACCCAGATCTTTGGCACCATCGGCGTAGGAGCAGCCCCCTCTATCGGGGTGCTCCTGGCCAGCGAGGTCACCCAGAACGAGGCACTGGCAGGAATCGCCCGCACCGCCTCCACCTTCGGGGCCGCCCTCTTCGGCATACCGCTAGCCAACCTCGCGGCCCGCACCAGCCGCCGCACCGCCCTCACCACCGGCTGGGCCACCGCAAGCATCGGCGCCACCCTGCTGGCCTTCGCCGCCTCCACCACCAGCATCACCCTGGTAGCCCTGGGCCTGCTCCTCATGGGAGCAGGCTCCGCAGCCGCCCTCCAAGCCCGCTTCGCAGCGACCGACCACGCCACCGATGCCAACCGCGGCTCAGCCCTCAGCTTCATCGTCTGGGTGGGTACCATCGGTTCCGTCCTCGGCCCTAACATTGGCACCCCTGCCGCCGCGCTCGCGCCATCCCTGGGCACCAACCTCTACAGTGCAGCCTTTGCCCTGGCGGCTATGGCTATGGCCGCCGCGACCCTGCTGGTCTTTACCCTGCTGCCCAGCACAGGTAAGGACGCCACCCCCGGCCTACCCGGGGCAGGGCAGGAGGAGCGGACGTCCGCCCCGAAGAAACCCCGCTTTGGTGCAAAAATGGGTGCCCTTACCCGCGAAATAGCGGGCAACAGGCAGGCCCGGGCTGCCGCCATCAGCCTGCTGGGAGCGCACATGGTGATGGTATCGGTGATGACCATGACCCCGGTTCACATGAACCACCAGGGTGCCGGCATCGAAATCATCGGCCTGACCATCAGCCTGCACGTGCTGGGCATGTACGGGCTCTCACCCCTGATGGGGCTGGGGGCAGACCGGCTGGGGGAGCGTACCATGATACTCATCGGCGCTGCCCTGCTCTTAGCTGCCATAGCCCTGAGCGCCCTCGGCTCACACAGCGCACCAGCTATGGTGGCCAGCCTCATCCTGCTCGGGGTGGGCTGGTCGGCAACCTTTGTTGCGGCCTCCGCTCTCTTTGCGGCGTCCTTGCCTGCTGAAAGCCGCACCCGGGCAGCAGGTGGCCTGGACTCTCTCACCAACCTGGGCGCGGCAACCGCTGCCCTGGCTTCGGGATTTATTATGACAGCGACATCCTTCCCGGCCCTGGCCTGTATCTCGGCTCTGGCCCTGCTGCCCTCACTTGTTCTCAACCGGTCGGCCTCTGGGCAGGGTCAGTAGTTGTGAGAGGAGCGGGTGATGAGCCCACTAGCGGGTCAGTAGCTTGTGGAGCTTGCGCACCGCGATTCGACCAGCCCGGTTAGCCCCCACCGTCGATTGGCTGGGCCGTAGCCGATAAGGTGCAGACGGGGCTGGACGGCTACCTGGGTACCGTCCATCTGAATGGCGCCCAGCTCGTTGCGCAGACCCAGCGGGTCAAGGTGGGCGAGCGCCGGTTTAAACCCGGTAGCCCACAGGATAGCGTCAAGGTCGGTATGGCTGCCGTCGGCCTCAATCACGCCGGTTGCGTCGATGCTGCTGAACATGGGGCGGCGGTTCAGGGCGCCGCGGGCTTTGGCGGCCCTGGCGTAGGGAGTCCACCCCAGGCCGGCCTGCCCGCCACCGATCACGATGACGGTGGCCTGGCGGATCATGCTTTCCATGGGCGTCCTTAGGAAGTGGGAGCTAAGCGGTAGCAGCTGCGCGAAGCTGCTCGGCAAGGGTGCTGGCCTGGATAGTTGTGGTCCAGCGGGTTATGGGCCGCATGGCGGCACCGAGCGGACGGCGTAGCAAGCGCAGAGAGCGGGGTAGGTTTGCCTCGGGCGCGCGGAGCCAGCTGCTGGTCACCTGAGCGAGGGCCCCTGAATCCTGGGGGAGCAGGGTAACCTCAATGAGCTGTGTGTTGAACCGCGGCTGCTGGGGGAAACCTAACTCATAGGTTACCCGGTAGTCAGCCGGGGTGTGGGAGAGCTGAGTCTGGCGGATGCTCCGGGTGAGCGCCTCGTTCTGAACACGACCAAATTTCTTGGTCTGATCAAGGTCTGTTGTGGAGCCAAGCCATACGCCGTCTGTGGGGTGGGGCTCCACCTGCTCTAGGGATGGCACCCAGCTAGCAAGCTGGGTTGGGTCCTTGATGAGGTTCCAGATGCTTTCTGCCGGAGCTGGAATGAAAATCTGCCGGCTTGCTCCTAGCCGCGTGCCGTCCGCACTGGATGCCCCGGCCTGCTCCTCTGCTGCTGAATTACTCGCACCCTCGGCATTGAGGGTAAGTGTTTCGCGGACCTGCTCGGGGCGTACCCCGCAACGCTCAAGGGCTTCTGTGATGACGCCGGTGGGTTCGGTCAAGAGTGCTAGGGCAAGAGCTTGCGGGGTGAGGGTCTGCTGTAGGAGTTTCTGGGATCGGTCAGTGAAGTTGAAACCTGAGAGATGGGGCAGGGGCTGGCGCGCAGGCACCTCCTGCATGCCCAAGGTGGCGAGGAGGGATGATTCGAGAGAGGCCAGTGCCCGCTGGGCTTTCTCTTCGGTGACTCCGAGGTTACGCAGGGCTGCCCCTGTTGTACCCGCATCGAGGGTGAGGGCTATGAAGAGGTCTTGGGTGTCGATGAGGGCTGCCCCGCGGGCTGCTGCTGCGGTGCGGGCTGCGGTCATTATGGCCAGGTAGTCGGCCCATTTCGAAGCAGTGCTCATGGTAGCTAGGGTGCCTTTCTGCGAGGTAGAGGAATGGTGGGGTCGATGCGTTTGGCGTATTTCTTGTGAACGGCCTGTCTGCTCACCCCTAGGCAGTCGGCTATGGCCTGCCAACTCATGCCGGTGCGTAGGGCTGCTTCGACCTGCTGATGTTCAAGGTTGTCGGTGAGTGAGCGCAGGGCAGCAATGGCGAGAAGGCCCCGCCGGGGGTCTGTGGTATCTGCTGCCTGCTGGGTGGTTTGGGGGAGCTCCATGTTGTCAACTTTAGTTGCTAAATGAGAAAGGTGTCAACCATGGTTGACACCTTTCTCAGGGTGAGACGCAGCTCGGCACGATACATCGCATGTCGTACGGTATAACAATCACGTAGCGGCATCGCCCGATGGCAAGGACGCCACCACCGCCCCACCCGCCCCATCCCCTCGGGGCACATGGGCGAGGTGCGCTCCCGCATTGTCTACACCGGCCGCTCCACCATGCATAGCGTCAACGAAGTGCTCTGGCCTGGAGCGGCGAGCGCACCGTCGCTGTTTACGCGGGTGGAATTCGCTTCTACCAGCCGGTAAGATGACCGACTAAAACACAAAGGGGCCCCGCACCGTGACGGTGCGGGGCCCCTTGTTGTTGTGGGGGTTAGCCGGGGTTTATTCGATGCCGCAGTTGACGGCGTCCAGGCCCAGGTCGAACACAACCTCGTTCAGGGCAGACTCAAAGGTAGCTGCATCAGAGGCATTGACAGCATCGATAGCGGTAGTCAGTGAAGCCCGCATCTCTTCGGTAGGAGCGTTGTCACGAAGCTTGGTTAGCGAGGCCAGGTAACCATCTAAGGTGGTGGCATCCTGCTGGATACCATCAGAGGCAACCAGGAACTCATCGAGGGCAACACAGTAGGGGGAGGCGGGGTCAAGGGCAGCGGTGGTCGCCGCATCGGAGGCCAGGGCGGACGCCTCGTCGGCAGCTGCCGAGGCCTCTTCACTCACCTCTTCGGTAGCCAGGGCGCTAGCAGAGGACGAGCTTGCAGCGGCAGCCGATGACTCGTAGGCAGCTGCGGACTTGGCAACCTCGTTGAGCCCAGCAAGCATGAGAATAGCGAAAATGATGCCACTGATCAGGCTGATGAAGCCCACGACGATACCGGCAATGGCCAGGCCGCGGCCCTTCTCGCCGGTGCGCTTGATCTGGTTGAGGGCAACAAAGCCAAGCACGATACCGACGATGTTCACCAGGAAACCAAAAACGAGGCTGAGAATCGCCAGGGTGTTGGTCTTCTCGGTCTGGGGTGCCTGCTGCTGGTAAGGGTTGGTGTTGTAATTGGGTGCGGGGTAGGAGGAAGGCGTCTGTTCGCTCATGTCAATCTACTCGTTTCAGGTGTGTGGTGTGGGCAGGGCCAGGGTGCCCTACTCCCAGCATTTTATCAGCGGGATGATAGAGAAGCCGGGAGCGCGGCTCCTGTCGCCGCTCGTCGGCCCGGTGTCTCACTCGGTGGACGCACCGCCCCACCTAGGCCCCTTACCGTCCGTGAGATACTAGAGGGGTGCCCACATCTAGTACCCACCACCTCACCCTGCCCGTGCCCCTCGATTCACTGAGTGCAGGCGCGGCAAGTGCCCTTGACCGGCTTATCCTCGCAGATACCGCCTTTGCATCCGGCCCCGACGGCGCTACTACCGGGGATGTGCTCGTCCTCGATGACCCCACCGGCGCCCTGACCCTCTGGGCCCTAGCACACACCGCCCCCGGCAAGCACCGGGTAATCAGCCGCCAACGCTCCTACACAGATGCCCTGACCTTGCACCGCACCGTGAGCGACAAAGCTCCGGATGCCGCCGCCCGCCTCACCTTGGCCGGACTAGATCCCCAGGGGCAGGTAACACCAGACACCTTTAGCCTCTATCGGGCCCTAGCCCACCACAACTTCAAGGGGAGCCTAGCCCTAGGCCACCTACCTAAGGGTCACGCTGCGCTCGCTGACCTCGCCCACGATGTGGCGAGGTATCAGGCTGAGCAGGGGAGCGAGACTACCCTGATTCTGGGCGGTAACACTAAACACATGAGTACCACCTTCAATGAAACGCTTGGCCGCAGCTTTGAGCAGGTGAGGGGGCTGCGGGGTAAGGGCAAGCACCGCTGCCTGCTCGCTACAGCGCCAGCTCCAGCATCTGAGGCAACTCGGCCAGACGGGCCCCTACAGGCTGTCGGTGGCGTGTTCTCAGGTGGTAAGCCCGACCGGGGTGGCCAATTGCTGGCCGCAAACGTCCTCACTGACCTGGCGAAGCAGGCCCCTGCTCGCCCGCTGACCCTGGTAGATCTGGGGTGCGGCAACGGGTCGGTGACCCTCGAGGTTCTAGAGCACCTGCCTGCCGGGGTAGAGGTTGCCCGGGGCTGGGTCACCGACCTCGATGTGGACGCCGCCCGCTCGGCAGCCCTTAACCTGGGGCAGGACGCCCG
>DXCN01000038.1 GCA_019115985.1 Candidatus Rothia avicola
TGCGGGCAGGCGCATGAGCAGGGAGAAGAAGAGGAAGCGCCAGCCGTGGGTCAGCAGCAGGTCGCGAATACGGGTGCGGGCGTACTCGGTTGAAATGCGCAGACGAGTGACGCTCTCCCGCAGGTTATTCCGCAGGTCAGGGTTACTGGGCCGCTGGCGGTCACGCCGGTAGCCCAGCCCCGTGCGGGGGGAAGAGCTGCGGTTCTTGGGGTTACGGTGGGGGCTCACGCTGCTCCTGCGTCTGTGACCAGGGAGGACCCCTGGGGCGAGCTTGTAAGGACGATGTGCTTGTTAATGCGGTTCTTCATCTCGGCCACATGTGAGATAAGGCCGATGACCCGCCCTCGCTCGCGCAGGGAGTCTATAGTGGTCATGACCTCTTCGAGGGTCTCATCGTCGAGAGAGCCGAAGCCTTCGTCAACGAAGAGGGTATCGATGTCGATACCGCCGTTGGCCTGCTGCACAACGTCAGCAAGACCCAGTGCCAGGGCCAGGGAGGCCATGAAGGTTTCGCCGCCCGAGAGGCTTTCGGGGCGGCGGCTGGCGTTGTGCCAGGCATCGAAGATGTCGATAGCCAGGCCGGATTTCTTGTTGCGGCCCTCTGCCCGGTCGGTGTGTTCCAGGCGGTAGCGGCCGTGGGTCATTTTTTCGAGGTGCTCACTGGCTGCCTCGGCGACCTCGGCGAGCTGGTAGGCCAGCACATAGGACGTCAGCGTCATGTTCAGGCGGTTATCGCTGCCGGGGGCCGCTGTGGCGGACGCTGCAAGCTCGCGTTTGAGATGGGCGTCCTCCAGTAGCAGGCGGCTCTTTTCTAGGGTCGCTTCGAGCAGGCTCAGCACCTCGTGCAGTTCCTCGCGGGCACCGGTCAGGCGGGTGGCATGGCTAATGAAGCTATCGCGCTGGGCGCTGAGCTTGGCGATTGCTGCCTTGAGCTGGGCTAACTGTTCGGGGGTAGGTGGCTGACCGCCGTCCGCCTGGAGCTGGGCGATAGCTGCCAGGGCCGGGCTAGTGAGCTGGGCTGCGACTGCCAGGGTGCGGTCGCGGTGGGTGGTAATCTGCTGCTCTAGCTGGCTGGCCTGGGTCTTGGTGAGTAGCTGGGCTTTTACCTGCTGAGCGTCCTTGAGCTGGGCTTCTTGTAGGGCTCTGTGCAGTTCTTCCTGGGCAGACGTCTGAGCTTGGGCCTGCCGCTCCTGGTCGGTGTAGGCGGCGAGCAGGGTGGGCAGCTGCCTGGTCAGCCGGTTGAGGGTGGCGATACGGTCAGCGAAGCCGGGGCCCTGCCGGTGGGGCGCTAGCTCGGCTTCAAGGCTTTTTCTCTGAGCTGTGAGCTGGTGTAGTTTGGCCTCTTCGCTCGTGTGCTGGCGTTCGGCTTCGGCCAGGTCTGCCCGGCTGGTGTCGAGGGTTTCTTCGGCGGTGGCGATGAGCTGGGCGAGGGCCTTGCGGTGGGCAACTTCTGCCTGGGCCTGGCTGAGGCTCTCCTGGGCAGAGGTAAGGGCTGCTCGGGCTTCTTCGAGTTCGGGTGTGCCCTGCTCTACCAGCTGGTTGAGGGTACTCTGGGCTGCGCTCAGGGTGGCAAGCGCCTGCTGGGCTTCTGCTTCTGCCGCGTCGCGCTGGTGCTTGGCGCGGGTGAGGGCTTCTTCGGTAACGGGTGGGGTGTTTTGGTCGTAGCTGGCGGGGGCGGGGTGGTCTGTGGAGCCGCAGACGCTACAGGGTTGGCCATCAGTGAGGGTTTCGGCCAGAATCTGGGCGGCGGCGTCAAAGCGCTGACGCTGTAGTGTTTCAGCCTGGGCGGACGCCTTCCGTCGGCTTTCTTCGGCCCCTTGGGAGACCCGCTGGGCAGCTTCTAGGGTGGTGCGGGCCTGGGTCAGGCGGTCGGCAGCGGTGAGCCGGTCGCGGGCCTGGGCCAGCAGGGCGCGAGCAGCTTCTTCGCGGGCGGTAGCCTGCTCGGTTTTCTCGTAGTCCTGGCGCTGCTGGGTGAGGCTCTGCTGGGCTTCTTCCAGGGCCTGGGCGAGCTGGGTGCGGCGGGTATCCAGGCCTTTGAGGTTGCTGGTGCTGGCCTGTGCTTGAGCGGCCAGGTTGGCGATGTCTTTTTCTGCCTGCTGGTAACGGGTGATCTGGTCGATGTGGGCGCTGGTGAGTTCGCTCAGCTGCTGGCTGGTCACGTCGGTGAGGGTGGTCTCTAGGGCGTCCTGGGCTTGGGTGAGCAGGTCGTATTCGAGGGCGGTTTCGGTGAGGTTTTCCCGGGCGGACGCCAGGAGCGTGCGGGTGCTGCCCAGGTGGGTTTCTACCCGGTTTGCTGCCTGCTGATAGGCGGTTGCTGCCTGTTCAGCCGCTGTTACCCGAGGCAGGATCTCGGCAGCTACCCGGTGCTCTTCAAGGCGGGTGCGGCTGGCAGCTATCTGGCTCTCCTCCCTTGCCAGGGTTTCCTGTTCCTGGGTGAGCTTGAGATACGTAGCCCAGTCTTTTTGCAGCTGGGCGGTTTCGGTATGCTCGTTTGCCAGTGTTTCGAGGTCGTGGGCGGTTTTATCCCGCCGCTCTTCTAGGCTCTCGGTGAGGTCTGCTAGCTGGCTGAGTACCTGGCGCAGGTGGTCGGGAAGGTCCGTGAGGGGGGTAGGCTCGGTTTCTTCTGGTGTAGAAGAGCTTTCGGTGTCTTCGTTTGCCTCTTGCCCCAGGGCTTGGCGGGCCTGGTCGGCCCGGGCTGCCTGCTCGGCACGTTCTGCCCGCTGCTCTAGCACCCGCAGGTCCTGCTGGGCAGATTCAGCTGCAGCGGCGGCGTCCTTGGCGTATCTGTGGAGCAGGTCCTGCACCTTCTCGAAGTCCTCGGTGCCAAAGAGCTGCTTGAGCAGCTGCTCCCGCTCCCCGGAGGTAGCGACTAGGAAACGCTGGAACTGCCCCTGGGGCAGCAGCATGACCTGGTTAAACTGTTGGGCGTTGAGGCCCAGCACAGAGAGCATGAAGTCGCCGGCGTCCTTGTGGCGGGTGATGGCCGGGTCTGGTTCCCAGCTGCCGGTGGTGGCATCAAACTTCTCGATCAGGGTTTTGGCCTGCTCGCTGGTAATGCCCTCACCGCGTTTCTTGGGGCGCTCGTAGGCCGGGCTACGGTCAATCCGGTAGCGGTCGGTGCCGATGGTGCAATCCAGCAGCACCCGGGGCTGCGCATGGGGGTCAGCGAAGCGGGATTTTAGGTCGGTGCGTCCCGATGAGGTTGAGCCGTAGAGGGCGTAGCAGATGGCATCGAGGATCGATGACTTGCCCGAGCCGGTAGGGCCGTTGAGCAGGAAGATGCCCTCTCGGTTGAGGTCGTCAAAGTCGATGGTGACGGTGCCCGGGAAGGGGCCGTAGGCGGTCAGTTCTAGTCGGTGAATTCGCATTTAGTCGCTCGCTCCCCTGGTGCGGGCCTGGTCTAGGACGTCGGTGAGATAGGTGGCTTCAGCCTCGTTGAGGGCACGACCGCGGACGTGCTCATAGAAGGACTCGCAGATAGCCTGAACGCTCTGGCTCTCGCGGGTGCGGCGATAGCTGTGCTCTGGGCGGTTCTCAGCACCTTCGGGGGCGAAGAAAAGTTCCTGGACGTGCTCGTAGTGGGCTTTGAGCCTGTCGAGGGCAGCAGCTGGGCGCTCAGCATCGGTCAGGGTGATACTGACAAAAGCCCGACCGTAGGCCTCCACGGTGCTTTCTGCAAGCACCTCGTCGAGGGTGCCCTTGAGGGTTTTGAGCACCAGGTGGGTTTGCCAGGTATGTTCGCTCACCTCGGTAGTTCCGTCAGGGGCTACGTCGATGATCCAGGCCCCCTTACGGTGGTTTTGCTCGCTGAAAGAATAGGCCAGGAGAGAGCCGGAGTACCTGACGGTCTCGGTGACTTTCTGCCGCCCGTGCAGGTGCCCCAGGGCTGTGTAGCTGGCGGCGGCAAAGGTGCTCGCAGGTACCTGCTGTACCCCGCCTACCGAGATATCGCGTTCTGACTCTGAGGGCTCTGAACCCGTGGCAAAGCAGTGGGCAAGTACCACCGTGGCGGCAACCTGGCGGGTAGCGGCGTCCTCTTCTACCCTTCTCATGGCTTCAGCCAGCACGCTCGCGTGGCTGGCCTCGGTGCCCCAGCGGGCAGCAATCGGGCGCGGCTCTAGGTAGGGTATGCCGTAAAAGGCCACCTCAAGGCCCCCGGCAGTCAGCAGGACGGGGTGGCCCACCTGGGTTTGCGAGGTCACCAGGTGCACGCCCGCAGCACTCAGCAAAGAAGAGCCAAAGCCCAGGCGAATAGCCGAGTCGTGGTTACCGCTCGTTGCTACCACCTGCGCCCCGGCCTGCACCAGGCGGGTCAGGGTACGGTCAAAAAGTTGCACGGTCTCGGTGCGGGGCTGGGCCTGATCATAGACGTCCCCGCTAATCAGCACCACGTCGATGCCCTGTTCTTGAACCAGGTTCACCAGCTCATCGAGTAGCTGCTCGGCATAGGAGTGCAGGGAGGTACCGTGAAAGGTTCGGCCCAGGTGCCAGTCTGAGGTGTGCAAGATACGCATACCACCAGTTTAGTGGTCCCGCTCTTACCCCGCTTTAGAATAGGGAGCATGACTTCTGTTTTTCCTGCCCCCGATGCCCTCTCCCCCGCCTATCGGTCGGCCCTGCGCGGCTCCCTACTGGGTACCGCCCTGGGGGATGCGCTGGGCTACCCCCTAGAGACCAGCACCGCAGACCAGATTGCTGAGCACTGGGGCGGGCGTACAGGAGCCGACCTTATCGCGGCTATCGCCCGGGAACCCCTGCTCGTTTCAGACGACACCCAGCTCACCCTGGCAACCCTCGACGGGCTCACCGAGGTGCTGGAGTGGAACAACGAGGGCCAGGCAGCCGACGAGCTGGCCTGCATCTGGCTAGCCTACCTGCGCTGGTACACCGGCACCGGCCACCCGATACCCGAAACCGCCCCCTATTCTCTTCCCCGCCCCCTCGATACGCTTCAGGTGATGCGCCAGAAGCGCGGCCCGGGCAAGGCAACCCTGGCAGCCCTTGCCACGGGGGAAATGCAGTTTATCTCTAAGACCATCAACCCGCAGGCCCTGGGCACCGGGGCTCTCATGCGCTCTGCCCCCTTCGGCTACCTGCCAGTGGCCGATGACGCTACCGTCATCAAGCTATCCGCCCACGCCGCGGCCCTCACCCACGGCCACCCCGAGGCAATCATCTCTGCAAGCGCCTACGCCCTGCTCATTCGCTACCTGCTGGGTAGCACCAGCCAGGGTGCCGGGCAAGCTCCCCGCCCCGGTGTGCTTGAAGCCTGCACCCAGCAGGTGCTGAACTGGCTGGGCACGGTGGAACAAAGCCAGGCCCTGCCCGGCGATGCCGCGCTCACCCGCACGGCGCTGGGCACCGCCGTCCGCCTGGCTCAGCAAGAGGCGCAGGCGGCGGACGCCCGCCCCCACTTCGGCAAACTCCTGGTAGCTCCCGATGTGCTCGGCTACGCCCTCTTCCTAGCCCTGCGGGCAGAGGGGGACGCTGCTGCGGAGAAGCTAAGCCAGCAGCAGGCAGTTGCTGAGGCCCTGGGTGCGGCAGTTGCTGTCACCGGCGATTCAGATTCTATCGGGGCTCTGGTCGGATCCCTGCTCGGAGCGCTCTGGGGCGACGATACTTTCCCGGCAGACCTCGCCCCTGCTACCGATGCCGCAGAAGCCCTGAACCTGATTGAGGAAGCCTGGTTTAAACAGCTTGGGGTGTAATGAGAAGAATAACGCGGCAGGCTCGCGCTGGATGAAGCCCAGCAGATTCCGAGCGCGCGAGGAAACAAATCTGCGGGCGCAATAGGCGCAAGCCTGACCCTCACGCCCCGCCTTACGGCGGATTCTGTTCGCTCTTACGTGCTCGCGCGCTCGCACCCGCTCACTTCATCCCAGCCAGCAGCTTCGCTGCGAGCCAGCCGCGTTATACCGCAAGCACCTCGGTACGGTGGTCCAGGTACCATTCGTCGGCGCGTTCCACGGCCAGGCGTTGGATAGCTCCGCCCATGCCGTTGCGCATGGTGTAGGCCAGGGACTGCAGCGGTAGCAGGCGGGCCACTATTTTGGCGCGTTCTAGCTGGGTTTCATCGAGCGCTTTAGAGAGGGAGTCCCAGCCGTAGAAATTGCCCAGAGCTGCGTGGTCACCGGCTGCGTCCCCTACCGAGGCGTGGTCCCAGTCGATAACGCCGACCAGTTTGTCGCCGTTCCAGAGAATATTGTGGCCGGCTAAATCCCCGTGGACGAGAACCGGTGGAGCAGGTTCCAGGGCCAGTACCCGGTCTATGGCTGCGTGGGCTACCTTCTGAGCACCGGTGAGCAGCTGGGGTACGACCTGCTCGCGCAGGAGCACCTCCCAGTTATCGCGCCCGCCCCAGTGCTCGTGCACCATGTCGAGGTAGGGCCCGTAGCCGCTAAAGTCTACCGAGTGGATAGCTTTGACCAGGGTGGCAAGCTGCTTGGCTGGGGCCGAACCCTGCAGGCGGGGCTCCCCCTTAATCCAGGTTAGCCCTACAGCGGTGAAGCCGTTTCGCGTGATAACCCGGGTGATAGGCCGGGGTACCGCAAAGGGGAGGTCCTGGGGTAGCCGCCGCAGAATCTCGGTGCGGCGGGCCACCAGGTGCCCGGTCTGCTGGGTTTTGGCGATACGCACGCTCAGCTCCGCCCCCATGTTCACGATGATGTGGGCAGAGCCGGTGGTTCGGACGTCCCAGCGGTCGCGGGGGATGTTCAAACCGGCCTGCTCCATCACCGCCGTGACCACGGGAAGAGCCTTCATCTGTTCAAGAAGTGTAAGGTGCGCTGCCATAGGGTACCTCGTACAGGGATTGTTACCGGGCCAGGGCGGCCTGTAGGTGGGGAAGAAGCTTGGCTAGGGCCTGGCTCCGGTGGCTGATGGCATTCTTCACATCGGCGGGCACCTGGGCGCAGGAGAGGCCAGCGTATTCTCCGGCAAAACCGTCGGCTGCCAAGATCGGGTCATAGCCGAACCCGCCCTCGCCGCGGGGCTCGCGCAGCAGGGTTCCGACAAGCTCCCCCTCTTCCACGGCCTCTATACCTTCGGGGGTAACCATCGAGGCTGCGCAGACGAAGCGGGCGCGGCGGTGTTCATCGGCGATGTCTGAAAGCTGGGCTAGGAGCAGGTTGAGGTTGGCTTCATCGTCTCCGTGCCGGCCGGCCCAGCGGGCGCTGAAAATACCGGGGGCACCGCCCAGCACGTCGACCGACAGGCCTGAGTCATCGGCAATAGCAATCAGGCCGGTAGCCGCAGCTACCGCGCGGGCCTTCAAGAGGGAGTTCTGGGCAAAAGTAACGCCGTCTTCAACCACATCGGGGGCACCTGCTGCACCGGCGTCGATAACCTCGGTGTCAACGTCCAGCCCCTCGATAGCGCCGCGTAGCATCTCGCGGAACTCGCGCAGTTTCCCCTGGTTGTGGGTGGCAAGAACGATTTTGGCGGGCATTAGTCCTCCAGGGCTTCGCGCTGAACCCGAGCTAGCTGCGCGGTGCCGTGCAGGGCCAAGTCGAGTAGGGAGTTCAGTTCGTCGCGGTCGAAGGGGGCGCCCTCTGCGGTTCCCTGAACCTCAACGAACTTGCCTTCGCCAGTGACCACCACGTTCATGTCGGTCTCGGCGCGTACGTCTTCTTCGTAGGGCAGATCCAGCATGGGAACGCCGTCGATGATGCCCACAGAAATTGCGGCAACAGAGCCGGTGAGGGGCTTAGCCTTGGCCGGGATAATGCCCTGGGTCTGGGCCCACTTGATGGCGTCGGCCAGGGCGATGTAGGCGCCGGTGATAGCGGCGGTGCGGGTGCCGCCGTCCGCCTGGAGCACATCGCAGTCGAGCACGATGGTGTTCTCGCCCAGCTCGGCGGTATCGATGACGGCGCGCAGGGAGCGGCCAATCAGCCGGGAAATTTCGTGGGTGCGGCCACCAATCTTGCCCTTGACCGATTCACGGGAGTTACGGGTGTTGGTGGCTCGCGGCAGCATGGCGTATTCTGCGGTGACCCAGCCGGTGCCCTGGCCCTTGAGCCAGCGGGGCACGCCCTCGGTCAGTGAGGCGGTGCAGAGCACCCGGGTGTTGCCGAATTCAATCAAGGCCGAACCTTCGGCGTTCTGTGACCAGCCGCGGGTGACGGTGATGGGGCGGAGCTGGTCGGGGGTGCGGCCGTCGCCGCGCAGGGTGGGTGCTGCCATGTTTTCTGTCATGGTTTCAGCCTAGCGTCTGTTGCCCGGGTCGCACAAAAACACGGGCGCTTTTCGCTGCCCGTGTTGTCTGTATCCAGCCTTCTGCACAGGGGTGGCAGTTAGCTCCCCTGGTGGCGGCTAATGACGTTCAGGGTGGTGGTCTGCGGGTTGCTGGCGTATTCCTCGGGACTACGGCGGGGGTTGACCCGGTAGGTTGCCGAAGCCTCAGCCACCGATACCGGCCCGTCAAAAACGCTCTTGGCTTCGGCCAGGGCCGTGGCGGGATCGTTCCAGATGGGCAGGTGGGTGAGCAGCAGGTTGCGGACGCCTGCCTCTGCTGCCGCTTCACCGGCGCGTTTTCCGGTGAGGTGGATGCCGCGCAGGGCGTCGTCGCGGCCCTCCTGGTAGGCCGCTTCGCAGAGGAAGAGGTCGGCGTCGCGGGCTGCTTCAATCAGCCCGATGCAGGAGTCGGTGTCGCCGGAGTAGGTGAGCACGGTCTTGCCCTCGCTGGTTTCACACTCGATGCGTAGGGCGTAGGGCTCCTTGGTGGGGTGTACGACCACGTGCGGGGTCACGGTGAAGGGGCCGATTTTGACTTCGGCGTGGTTGTTCCACTCGTGGAACTCGAACTCGGTGTGCATGCCCGGTTCGATGGGCAGGCCGTGGGTGTTGACCAGGTACTGGTGGATATCGCTGGGCCCATAGAGGGGGATGGGGCCCTTAGACCAGCCATTGGGGTTCCACTTGACCGCCACGTGCAGCCCTGAGAGATCGATACAGTGATCGGGGTGCAGGTGGGAGATCAAGATGGCGTCGATATCTTCGAGGTTGATGTGGGACTGGAGGGTGCCCAGGGCGCCGTTGCCCATATCGACGATAATGCGCCAGGTCTTGCCCAGGTCATCAATGGTCGAGACCATGTAGCAGCTGGCCGCTGCATTGGGCCCGGGGAAGGAGCCGGTACAGCCTATGACGGTCAATCGCATCAGTGGCCTTCCTTTTTCTGTGTGTGTCTGCGTGTTAGGGAGTGTCTGTGGTGATGGTAATGCGCGGGGTGGTGACGGACAGGGTAATGAGTTCGGGGGGAACGACGGCCAGAGAGCCGGTGGGGAATCGTTCTGCCACCGAATTGGTGTGGCGCACCTTGGCGACCTCGGGCCCCAGGAAGCGACGGGCTAAGTGCTCGAAGGTTTCAGTTTCACCGGTGGCCAGGAATTCATGGGAGGGCGGCAGGGCAGCGGGGCGTTCTAGGCCAGCTCTCAGCAGAGCCTTGTAGACATCCTTAGCTGACTCTTCTGATGAGGACACGAGGGTGACGTCGTCCCCCATGATGTAGGAGATGACGCCGGTGAGCAGGGGGTAGTGGGTGCAGCCCAGCACCAGGGTATCGACCCCGGCCTCCTTAAGAGGAGTCAGGTATTCTTCGGCGGTCTCAAGGAGCTCGGGGCCGCTGGTAATGCCCTTTTCAACGAACTCTACGAAGCGGGGGCAGGCCACAGAGTAGATTTCAAGGTCACTCATGACCGAGAAGGTATCTTCATAGGCCCGGGAGGTTACGGTAGCTTCGGTGGCGATAACGCCAATTTTTCGGTTGCGGGTTGCCGCCACCGCTCGGCGGGCGGCGGGCTGAATAACCTCAACCACCTGAATACCGTACTTGCGGGTGTAGCGCTCGCGGGCGTCCCTCAGCACAGCGGCCGACGCCGTGTTGCAGGCGATGACCAGGAGCTTGACCCCGGAGTCCACCAGCTCGTCCATGATACGCAGGGCGTGGGCGCGCACCTGGGCGATGGTCAGGGGGCCGTAGGGGCCGTGGGCGGTGTCGCCCACGTAAATCACCGACTCGTGCGGTAGCTGGTCCATGATGGCGCGGGCAACGGTCAGGCCGCCCACTCCCGAATCGAACACACCAATGGGGGCGCTTGCGGTGGGTTCGGCAAGCACCTGACTACCCCAGGGGGTTACGAGTTTCGGGTTGGTTTCGCTCATTACACACCTGACATTAGCTAAAGGTTGAAGAAAACTGTAGGGCGCCCAGCGCAGCGACTGGCTTTTGAGTGGACTATCACGCCCCGGCGCCCGCGCAGGGCGTCATAATCGGTCACGAAAGATTATTTACGGTGCGGACGGCCCTGTCCCGGCCTCATCCAGGCCCAGCAAGAGGCTCTGCATGAGGCTTTCTTGCAACCAGGTGACGAAGTTGTAAAGCAGGGCCATGTAGTCTTCGGTGCTCTCTACACTGCCCCAGTCGGTGTGTTTGCCAACGCGGTCGGCGTCCTCAGCGCTGTTAATCACTAAACGGGTGCCTAAGGTTAGGCGCACGTCGTTGAGGGCAGCGGCCCAGCTATTGGCCCGCTCGGTATCTAGCCGCACAACCCCGGCCTGCAGGTCCATGGAGGCCTGGGTGAGGTGTTCGATTTTGGCCCGGCGTAGGGAAAGGTCGGTGAAGCGGCGGTATTCGTCAGCAACTTCCGGGTCGTCGCTCGCCACCGGCAGCATACGAGCAACAGCGGGGTCAGTGGGCACGCTAGCGGTCTCAGAAATCCCCACCAGGGCTGCCAGGGGGTCGGCGTTGGGGTCTTCTTCCGGCTCCAGTGCCAGGGCGACATCCTCAAACAGGCGGGTGAGCACCTGTACCTCTTCAGGGGTGAAGCGGGCGGTAATGCCACGGGAGGTTGGGGTAAAAGGTTCAGCCATAACTCTATGCACCTGCCTGCTCGATGGTTGCCCACAGGCCCCAGGTATGCAGGGCGGTGGTGTGCCGTTCGGCCTCTTCTTTGGAGCCGCTAAAGACGGTGGCCTTACCTTCGGTGTGCACCTGCATCATGAGCTGGTGGGCTTTTTCGGTGCTGTAGCCAAACTGGGTTCGCAGCACATAGGTCACGAAGCTCATCAGGTTAACCGGGTCGTCCCAGACAATGACCGCCCAGGGCAGGTTGAGCTGGGTGCTCTCGTCTAGGGCTAGATCGAGCTCAAGATCTGCCAGGGTGTCGGTGGCTGAGGCAGCCGAAGGCATAGGGTGTACTCCTTAGGTCATTTGTACCTTATCTATCATAGGGCTCTTCTTTCGCTGTGCCCTAGCTCGTTCACTTTCGGGGCAAGCAGAACCGCGGCGGTTGGGCTGGGCTTAGGCGCGGTCAAAAGGATAAAGTTATACCGTGACTCAAAAAACTTCCCTCCTCACCGACCACTACGAGCTGACCATGGTGCAGGCTGCCCTAGCCTCTGGCGCTGCCCACCGGCGCACCGTCTTTGAGGTTTTCACCCGCAGGCTTTCGGGCGGACGCCGCTACGGGGTCTTGGCAGGCACCGGCAGGTTGCTTGAGGGGCTGGAGAACTTCCGCTTTGATACCGAAGAGCTGGAGTTTTTAGCCTCCCGTAAGGTGGTCAATGAGCAGACCCTGGATTACCTTGCTAACTTCCGTTTTTCCGGTTCTATCCGGGGCTATGCCGAGGGCGAGGTTTTCTTCCCCCACTCCCCCGTCTTGCAGGTTGAGGCGTCCTTTGCAGAGGCCTGCCTGCTAGAGACCTTTATTCTCTCGATTCTTAACTTTGACTCTGCCGTCGCTACCGCTGCCTCCCGCATGACGGTTGCCGCAGGCAAGCGCCCCTGCCTTGAGATGGGCTCCCGCCGAGCCCACGAGCAGGCTGCTGTATCTGCCGCCCGTGCCGCCGTCATTGCCGGCTTTACCGCCACCTCGAACCTTGAGGCAGGCCGCCGCTACGGGCTCCACACCGTCGGCACCAGCGCCCACGCCTTCACCCTGCTGCACGACTCCGAGCGCCAGGCTTTTGAAGCCCAGCTAGCCTCTCTGGGGGTAGGCACTACCCTGCTGGTTGATACCTACGATGTTGAAAAGGCAGTGAACCTGGCCGTTGAACTAGCAGGAAAGGAGCTGGGTGCCGTCCGCCTGGATTCTGGTGACCTGGTTGCCCAGGCCCAGAAGGTACGCGAGCAGCTCGATGCCCTGGGCAACACCGGCACCAAGATTACCGTGACCAGTGACCTGGACGAGTACGCCATCGCGTCCTTAGCTGCCGCCCCCGTCAACGCCTATGGGGTGGGCACCAAGCTGGTCACCGGCTCCGGGGTTCCTACCTCCTCCATGGTGTATAAGGTGGTTCTGCGTGAAAACTCCCAGGGAGTGATGGAGCCTGTCGCTAAGGCGTCCTCGGGTAAGGCATCTGTGGGCGGCAAGAAAACCGCCGTCCGCCGTCTTGATGCCGCCGGCACCGCCACAGCCGAAGTGGTGGGGCTCGATATTGAGGCTCCTGCTGACTCCAACGACCGATCCCTTATGGTAGACCTGGTGGTCGACGGGCAGATTCAGCCCGGCTTTACCGGAGCTGAGGGCGTACGCCGAGCTGCCGAGCGTCATGCCCGCTCCCTCGCGGAGCTGCCGGTAGCCGCTACCCGTCTCTCTCCCGGCGACCCGGTCATTCCCACAGAATTTGTCTCTTAAGAAGAAGGGCCACACGATGTCAAAAGCACTCATTATTGTTGATGTTCAGAACGACTTTTGCGAGGGCGGCTCGCTTGCTACCGAGCGTGGTGCAGAGGTTGCTGCCCTCATTAGCGAGTATGTAGAGAACCACCACGGCGATTACGAGGCGATTGTTGCCACCCAGGACTGGCACGTTGACCCCGGCACCCACTTTTCTGAGAACCCCGATTTCAAGGACTCCTGGCCGGTACACTGCAAGGCCGAGAGCCACGGCGCCGAGTTGCACGAGGATCTCGATACCGACTACATCGAGGCCTACTTCCGCAAGGGCGAGTTTGAGGCCGCCTACTCGGGCTTTGAGGGCCTGCTGGCTCCCGAGGATTCTGTGATGACCGGCGAGCGCGAGGCCGGTGCCCCAGCCCAGGACGACACCCCCAAGGTGTCGCTGGATGACTGGCTGGCTGAACGCGATATTACCGATGTTGATGTGGTGGGCATTGCCACCGATTTTTGTGTGAAGGCTACTGCGCTGGATGCGGTGGATGCCGGCTACGAGACCCGTGTGCTGCTTGATTTGACCGCCCCGGTTGATGAGGACGCCCTCGATGAGGTGAGCGATGAGCTTGAGGAGGCCGGGGTAACGGTAACCGAGGTGCTCTAGGCTCTCTAATTCTTGAAAGAATGATGAGGGGCGCCCCTACCTGTAGTGGTGGGGGCGCCCTTTTGTGTGGTCTCGGGCTTAGCGGAATTGCTGGGCCAGAGAAATAGCTTCGTGGGCAAGATGCCCGGCCTGCTCCTTGTCCCCCGCTTCGACTGCCTGCCAGTAACGTATCTTAAGGGCCAGGTAATCCCGACGATAGATACGGTGCCCGCTGGATTCATCTCGGGCGATGGCAGGGCAGATTCCTACAGATCCGTAGTACCGCAGGGTGGGCGCGCTGAGTCCCGTAAGTTCTGCGGCCTGTTTGATGCTGTAGGTGGTCTGCTCTGTTTCCATCTCTGAGTTTTTCCTTAGATACGGACGAAGTTTTTGATGGCTTCTCGATCCGCCACAGCCCGGTAGGCTGCGGGGCTGGTACCGGTCCAGAGGGTGAAGGCTCGCACGAAGCTGTTTGCGGAAGGTCGTGCCTTCGTCGGAGAGCTGCCGCCGAAGCCTGCGTTGTTGACGAATTCGGTACCGAGGCCAAGGGTGCCTGCTGGCACCACAACCACCGGCCCCAAGCAGAAGAGTTCCTACTTACGCCCCACAAACCAGTCCTGTAGCTTGTCCAGGCGGGCCTGGAGCTGTTCTGCCGATGCCTGGGCGACAGCGGGTCCACCGCAGATTCGGCGTAGCTCGTTGTGGATAGAGCCGTGGGGTTTGCCGGTGCGAGCAGCCCAGGCTGCCACGTTTTTGGCCAGCTTGTTGCGTAGGTCTTTGAGCTGGCGGTGGTCAACGACCTGGGGGGCGGCGGACGCCGGTCGGCGGGAGGCATGGTCTTTTTGGCGGGCGCGGAGCAGGGTGCCTACCTGGTCGGCGTCCAGGAGGCCTGGGATGCCGAGGAAGTCTTGTTCTTCGTCGGAGCCGACTTCCAGGCCGCCGGTGGAGAATTCGGCGCCGTCAAAGAGCACACCGTGGAAGGACGCCTGGGAGCCGATGGCTTCGAATTTGCCGCGGGTGAGCTGGTCGCTGGCGACTTCTTCTTTGTTGGCTTCTTCGATGAGGTGGTCGTCTAGGCCTTCGTTGAGGGGGTCTACTACTTCATCATGTGCCCCCTTGCGGTCGAGGGCGTGGTCGCGTTCGGCTTCCATTTCGTTGGCCAGCATCATGAGCTGGGGTACGGAGGGCAGGAAGACCGAGGCGGTTTCGCCGCGTTTGCGGGAGCGGACGAAGCGACCGATGGCCTGGGCGAAGAAGAGGGGGGTAGAGGTGGAGGTGGCGTAGACGCCGACGGCCAGGCGGGGGACGTCCACGCCTTCGGATACCATGCGCACGGCGACCATCCAGCGGGAAAGACCTGCGGAGAACTCTTCGATGTTGTTGGAGGCTTCTTTGTCGTCAGAGAGAATGAGGGCGGGTTTTTCGCCGGTAATTTTCTGAAGCTGTTTGGCGTAGGCGCGGGCGTCTGCGTGGTCGGTGGCAATGACGAGGCCGCCGGCGTCGGGGACGGCGCGGCGTACTTCGGTCAGGCGTTTGTCGGCGGCGGCAAGTACGGTGGGGATCCACTCACCGTCGGGGTTGAGGGCGGTGCGCCAGGCCTGGGCGGTAACGTCCTTGGTGAAGCCCTCCCCCAGGTTGGCGGCCATTTCTTCGCCGGCAGAGGTGCGCCAGCGCATCTGGCCGGAGTAGGCCATGAAGATGACGGGGCGCACGACGTGGTCTTTGAGGGCGGGACCGTAGCCGTAAGAGTAGTCGGATTTGGAGCGGCGGATGCCGTCGGCGTCTTCTTCGTATTGGACGAAGGGGATGGCTGCGGTGTCGGAGCGGAAGGGGGTGCCGGTCAGGGCTAGGCGGCGGGTGGCCGGTTCGAAGGCTTCGCGCAGGCCGTCGCCCCAGGATAGAGAGTCACCGGCGTGGTGGATTTCGTCCATGATGACCAGGGTGCGGCCGTTTTCGGTGCGGGCCCGGTGCAGCATGGGCTTGTTGGCGACCTGGGCGTAGGTGAGGGCGACGCCCTGGTAGCCGCGGCCCATGGTGCCGTCTGAGTTTTTGAAATTGGGGTCGATGGAGATGCCGACGCGGGCGGCGGCGTCGGCCCACTGGCGTTTGAGGTGGTCGGTGGGGGCGACCACGGTCATGCGGTTGATGGTGCCGCGGTTGAAGAGTTCTTTGGCGACGGTAAGGGCGAAGGTGGTTTTACCTGCGCCGGGGGTTGCCACGGCCATGAAGTCGCGGGGGTTCTCGGTGAAGTAGAGGTTCATGGCTTCGGCCTGCCAGGCTCGGAGCTTGGGGGCGGTTCCCCAGGCGGCGCGGTCGGGGTAGGCCGGGGGCAGGGGCGGGTTGGAACCTTCGCCGAAGAGTGGTAGCTGGCTGTCGTTCATCTCGTATCTTCCCTTCCCTCTGTGGCTGCCCTCAAGGTTTTTGGGCACCACAAAAGTTTAGCCCCATTCGGGAGCGAATGGGGCTATGAGTCATCTCTCGATGAGTCTGGTTGACTAGGCTACCGGCAGGGCGGGCAGCAGGTTGCCTGGGTGCCCTAGACGGCGGTCATCTCTGCGCTGTTGACGCCGGTGGAGGTTACGGCGTTGCCGCCACTCTGCTTGACCAGCTGGCAGGTATGGTGTGTTGGTTAGTTTTCGTCGTTGTCACCGGGTGCAAGGCCCTCGTAGATTTCCTTGCATTCGGGGCAGACGGGGAACTTTTCGGGGTCGCGGCCGGGGGTCCACTTTTTACCGCAGAGGGCGCGCACGGGCATACCGGTGAGGGCGGACTCCATGATTTTTTCTTTGCGCACATAGTGGGCGAAGCGTTCGTGGTCGCCGGGTTCGACGTTCTGGACTTCTTCGCGTTCCAGCAGGGCGGTGCCGCCGGAGTGGGCAGTTTCGGGGAAGGGGTCTTCGATACCGGGAATCGATGACATGCCGAATCTCCTTTAGGTTAGAGCGGGTTGGTCTTGTCTTCCAGTGTAGTGCCCCCGTCAAGACGGCATCCGGCTCCTGCTGTGGGGCAGGGGCCGGACGCCCCTGGTGGGCTTGCCTGCTTCTAGCAGGTAGAGGGGTGGGTTAGCTGTAGCGGGCTACTCGTTGGTACATGTCTGCTACGTGCCGTTCGTAGTTTTTCGCTCCGGCGCGGACGCCCAGGTAGAAGGCTGCCGCCCCGATAAGGGCGGTGACGACGGCGCCCAACCAGAACCAGAGCAGGCTACCGACAATAGCCGTGGCCCCCATACCGATGAAGGATGGCAGGGAGAGCGCCATGGGGATAAGGATGATAAAGCCCCGTGCCATGGTCTTAGCCATACCGTCTGGCTGTTCCGGGGTCTTCCAGGGGCTGGTTCCCGGTGGCACCACAGGAGCGTTGAATACGGTGTCGAGGTAGTTGGCCATGCCGTTAGCGATGAAGTAGGTTCCCAGGGCGCTTACCAGCAGAGGCAGGGCCCAGGCAGCGTGGCCGGTCAGGAAGGCAAAAGCCAGGGTGCCCAGCACAATCATGGGCAGGTAGAGCAGCATCATGCCGTAGGCCCGCCCTAGCCTGTCGTCAATGCCGCGCAGGGGTGAGAGGGCGTGCAGGGAGAAGGCCGAGCCTTCAAAAGAAGCCAGGGCAGACTGGGAATAGCCTGCCATCGCCGGTATAAAGGCAACCGCCATGACGAAGGCCATGGGGTTCGTCACCTCTTCCTCCGCCCCGTTCGCTGAGACGATAAAGCTTCCCGAGATAAAAACCATCAAGATATACATGAGCGGCATCATGAGCACGTTGAGGTTGGCCCGGGAATCCCGGAGCATCATGTCGAGGGTACGGGCGGCGATAGCCCCGCGCACGGTGGCCGGGAAGCGCCCAAGAAGCCCCAGGTTACCCTGGGCTAGGGTTTTGCCTTCGTCCTGTACCCCGGCGGAATCTCCCACACTGGCCATGGTTTTAGCCGCAAAGAACTGCCAGATGAACCAGACCAGGGCACAGTAGACCAGGGTGAGCGCAGTAAGAGCTAGAGCGAGGCCGTAGCGACCGGCTCCTACCTGCGGGGCAATAGCCCAGGCTGAAGCTACAGGAGTCCACTGCAGGTAGCCGAGAACCTGCCGGAGCTGCTCGATGTTGCTGGTGATGCCCGTGATAGTCGCCAGCAACAGGGGCCCGGCAAAGATCAGGGCCGCGAAGGCAAGAAGAGTGAGGGCGTTACTCACTGAGCGTCGCGAGCGGACGGGTATAGAGGCTACCGCAGTCAGGCGTCCGCCCAATATGGCAAGGGCAAGGCCCAGCAAACCTGCCGGGATGAAAGCCAGGGTAGCCGCTAGCGAGTAGAAGTTGGAGGTGATCAGAGCCAGGGTGGCTAGTACCGTCAGAGCACCGGGCACCCCAATCAGAGCCCCCAGGGCTTGGCCGCCCATGAGCTGGCGGACGGTAATGGGATAGGGAACGAGGCGCTCCGGGTCAAGGGTGGGGTCGGCACCGGCTGCGACCAGGGGTATCAGCCACCAGGCCAGGGTCAGCAGCCCCCCTGCCACCCCCAGAATCAGTAGGGAGTCGGCGGGGTTCTGCAGGGTGAAACCTAAACCGGCCATGCCCACCAGCGCGCCGAGCCCGTAGAGCAGACCAAAGACTAGGCCCACGATAGCCCAGGCGTTCCCGTTGCGGAAGATAGCGAGGAAGTGGTCGAGTTTGAGTTTTAGGAGGACTGCAACCATGAGATTCCCTCCGATACAACGCGTCCGCCCACCAGTTCAACAAACCGTTCTTCTAGCGATACGCCGCCGCGCACCTGTTCCACGGTGCCAGAGGCCAAAATACGGCCGGCGTTCATAATGGCAACATGGTCACACAGGCGCTGCACCAGGTCCATAACGTGGGAGGAGATGATGACGGTGCCGCCGCCTGCCACATAGGCCTTGAGAATATCCTGGATATTCGAGGCCGAGACCGGGTCCACCGCTTCGAAGGGCTCATCGAGCACCAGCAGGGAGGGGGCGTGGATCATGGCGCAGGCCAGGGCAATTTTCTTGGTCATACCGGCTGAGTAGTCGGCGACCTTGCGGCCGGCAGCCCCGGTCAGGTCCATAGTCGTGAGCAGGTCGCGGGTTCGCTCAGCCACGGTTGCCTTTTCGAGCCCGTGCAGACGACCTGCGTAGGTGAGGAGCTGCTCGCCGGTGAGCTTATCGAAGAGGCGGACGCCGTCGGGCAGCACACCCACCCGGCGTTTAGCATCTAGGGGGTTGGCCCAGACGTCCAGGCCACCCACCAGCACCTGCCCGGCGGTAGGCTTGAGCAGGCCCGTTGCCATGGAGAGGGTGGTGGTCTTGCCTGCGCCGTTGCGCCCTACCAGCCCGTAGAAGGACCCTCGGGGAACGGTGAGGTTGACTCCGTCTACCGCGGCCTGCTGGCCAAAGACCTTCACCAGGTTGGTGATCTCCAAGGCTGCGCTACCCCGGCTGGCCTCTGCCACTTCAGCTTCTACCGGGGCTGAAACCGGCTCAGTCAAGCCGCCGCCGGGTGCCTCTTCCGGCCGATTGTGGGTTTGGTCGTAACGTTCATTCTGCGGGGAAAGGTTCTCGTGTGCCATATCTCCACTGTAGCCAGCATCACGCCTCTTCCCCTCCCCCGCTAGGGTGATTTCTTAAAAAAGAGCCATCATCAGGGCTGAACGGGCCTTTGTGACGCGGGGGTCAGCTGAGCCTACAACCTCGAAAAGTTCCAGCAGGCGTTCGCGCACCGTGGTTTTAGTCTCCGCGTCCACGGCCTTGAAAAGGGCGATAAGGCGGTTGAAGGCGTCCTCCACGTGCCCGCCAGCTACATCTAGGTCGGCGACATTGAGCTGGGCCTGCACGTCGGTAGCGTCGGCAGCAGCTTTCTGGCGTTCTTCTGCCAGGTTCAGGGTTGAGACGCGGTGGAGCAGGTGCACCTGGGCTAGACCGATTTTAGCATCTGTATCCCCCGGGTTCTCATTGAGTGCACGGGTGTAGGCAGCTTCCGCTCCCTGGTAATCGCCCCGGTCCAGCGCCTCGATAGCTTCCCGGTGCAGGGGCGGCAGGGGCTTCTCAGCCTCTGACAATACAGGCTCGAACCCACCGGGTAGGCCCTGCTGGGCGGCAAGCTGCAACACCTGGCCCAGCACCTCGGTCAGGGCCTGGGGGTCAACGGGACCGTTGAAGAGCGGGGCCGGGCGGCCAGCGAGTACAGCCACGGCCGCAGGTACACCCTGAATCTGGAGGGCCTGCCCGATTTCGGGGGTCTTGGTGATATCGACGGCAGCCAGCAGCAGGTTGCCACCGGCAGAGTTCACCAGGGCCTCAACCTGCTCCAGCATCTGAACCGAGGCCGGCGAGTGGGGTGCCCACAGGGCAAAAATCACGGCGCCCCGGTTGGACTCCTGCACCAGCTGCTGGAACTGGGCCACATCGGTTACATCCAGTCGCCAGCTGGCAGCGGCACTCTCCTCAGCAGGCTCAGCGCTGGAACCTGCCGAACTCGTAGCTCCCAAATCCAGGGCATTTCGTACCGAAGCGGGTAGGTTCTGATCGTCAATCCCGGCCATTGGGCCTTCCTTTCACAGCGACAAATATCTCTACAATCTATGGTGCCAAAGCTCAGCCGGTGCACGAGCACACCTGCCCTAGTTCTAGCCCAGGGCAGAATCAAGATAAGGTAGAACACAGTAACTACCCCACTACCCGAGTAGCCAGTATGCCATCATCTTTTTCTCCCTCCCACCTCCTGCGGTCTCTGACCTCCCGCACCAGCCGCGCGCAGGCGTCCGCACCACCAGATTCCCCGGCCAACACCGAAGAAAGCGGCACCAGGCAGTCACAGAACAACAAGTTCGCCCTACCGGCTATCCCCGGTGCCCGGCCCCGCCACCGCCTCCAGCTGCCAGAGGAACCGGCCCACCTGAAAGAGAATAAGGACGGTGCCGCCCCCGCTCCCCCAGAAACCCACGCCCCAGCCCTCGGCAAGGGCCGCTACATCAGCAACCCAATTCACTTTGGTTTCATGCTGGCCATCGGTGTGGGCCTGGCCTGGATGGGCATGTACTTTGTGCTCAACATTGGCGCCCTAGCCGGCTGGCTCACCGGCGCAGTGTTTATCGGCCTGGGGCTAGACCCGGTTGTACGCAAACTCGAACAGTGGGGACTGCCGCGCGGGGCAGGCGTCACCGTCGTCTTCCTCTTCTTCGTTGCGGTAGCTGCCGCCCTCATCTTCTGGGTAGTGCCCCTCATCGCCCGTCAGGCCGTCTCCTTCATCACCGGCTTCCCCCAGCAGTTTGAGAACTTCCTCAACTCAGATCTCTTCTCGGGTCTCGATGAGCGCTACCACATCCGATCAGCGGTAGATGCCGAGGTAGAGAAGTTCTTTGAACAGGTCACCTCAGATACCTCTGTGGTGAGCGGCTTTATGAACTCCCTCATGAACGCGGGCTCCACCCTGGCGGAAATCACTACCGGCACGATTATCGTGCTCTTCCTCTCTATCTACGTGCTCGCCTCCCTACCCACTATTAAGGCCTGGTTCATCCGTCTGGCTCCCGCCTCCAAGCGTGACCGAGTCGGCTACCTCACCGAAAAAATTACCAGCTCTGTTGGCCAGTACGTCATGGGCCAGGCTCTCGTGGCAATCTGCAACGCCACCTGCGCCGCCATCATCATGCTGATCGTGGGTGTTCCCTTCGCCCAGCTGCTCATGCTCTTCGTCCTGCTCCTGGCCTTCATTCCCCTGGTCGGTGGCATCAGTGCCGCCATCCTAGTCTCGGTCATCTCACTCATTGACAGCTGGCAGACCGCCCTCTTCTTCCTTATCCCCTACCTGATTTACCTGCAGATTGAGGCCTACTTCATCTCTCCCCGCATCATGAACAGGGCAGTGGCCGTGCCCGGTGCTGTAGCTATTATCGCGGTGGTAGCCGGTGGCTCTCTCTGGGGTGTGCTCGGTGCCCTCATCGCGATTCCCGTCGCAGCCTCCCTGCTGATTCTGGTCAACGAGGTACTCGTGCCCCGCCAGGACCAGCTCTAACGAACCGTCCGCTTTCCTTAACCCGGTAGCGTCCTGCTTTCGAGCAGGGGCTGCTACCGGGTTTTTCTGCGCTTCTAAGGCGCCCTAGGTCTGGTGCAATCCGCCGGATTTTACCAGAATCTACGGGTTGCCCAGCACCGCTCGTGCCAGTGGCGACGCTCCTCGATAGCCCGCTGGACACCAAACAGGTGGTCCTGCTGCCAGACCACCAGGTGCGCCACCCCGGGCTGGATAGGCCGTTCACATTCGGGGCACTTATAGGTTTTCAGAGCATTGATAGAGGGGATGTACTGCACATACCAGTCCCCGTCCGGGGCCCGCTCCACCCGCGGGGCAGGGTCAAGGATACGGGAAATATCGCGCCCAGCGGGGCGGGCTTTCTGCCACTTGCTGGGGGCGGCCCCCGAGTTAGAGTTGGGGCGGCGGGGCTTAGATAAAGAACGACGAGGCATTCCCCCATTCTTTCATGCACCGGTGTGCCCGCCCAAGCCACCTGTTAGAGTGGTACGGTGCGTTTAGTTATAGCTGATTGTTCCGTAGACTACATGGGCCGTCTCAATGCCCATCTGCCCCGTGCTACCCGCCTGCTCATGATCAAGAATGATGGCTCGGTGCTGATTCACTCCGACGGCGGCTCCTATAAGCCCCTAAACTGGATGAGCCCACCCTGCCGCCTGCATATTTCCCCTCGCGAAGAGTTCGAGGGCACCTCGGTAGCCGAGGATCTTGACCCCGGTGTGAGCGAGCTGTGGACTGTGCAGGCCGCCAAGAGCGATGACAAGCTAGTCATTCGTGTCTTTAGCACTCACGGGGAACTCAGCCACGATTTGGGTATTGACCCGGGCCTTATTAAGGACGGCGTTGAGGCCGACTTACAGCGCCTGCTGGCTGAACAAATTGAGCTTCTTGGTGCAGGTTACCGTCTGGTGCGCCGCGAGTACCCCACGGCAATCGGCCCGGTGGATATTTTGGCCAAGGATGCCGGGGGCGTCTCTGTGGCAGTCGAGCTCAAGCGTGTGGGCGACATCGACGGCGTAGAACAGCTCACCCGCTACCTAGAACTCCTCAATCGCGACCCCCTGCTAGCACCGGTTCAGGGTATCTTTGCCGCCCAGCGCATCAAGCCCCAGGCCCGTACGCTGGCAGAAGACCGCGGCATCCGCTGCGTTGCTCTCGACTACGATGCCATGCGCGGAGTAGATGACGTAGAATCCCGCCTCTTCTAAACAAGAAGAAAGCTAAAAAATAAGGACGCCGCCCTCCCCCATCTCTGGGGAAGGGCGGCGTCCTTTCGTCACAGTAATCTAGTTAGATCTGTGCGTGCTTAGCTGCGATGGTGACTCGATCGTTAGAGACGGTCAAGAAACCTTCGTGCAGGCGGGTGGTCTTCTTCTCACCGCTGGTTGCCTCAATCAGAAGCTCACCGTCTTCAGCGAGAAGGGCCATGGTGGGGATGTGACCGGGCATAATGCCCAGATCGCCATGGACGGTGCGCGCGCGCACGTACTTGGCTTCGCCAACCCACACGACTCGTTCACGGGAAACGACTTCAACTTTCAGTGCCATGATTACTTGGCTCCAGACTGTGCCTTGATTTCCTCGTAACGGCGCATGACGTCGTCCATACCACCGATGTTGTAGAAGGCCTGCTCGGGGATGTGGTCAACATCGCCGCGGCAGATCATCTGGAAGGATTCGATGGTGTCCTTGATCGGCACGGTTGAACCCTCGACACCGGTGAACTGCTTTGCAGTGTAGGTGTTCTGTGAGAGGAACTGCTCGATGCGGCGGGCACGTGAAACAACGACCTTCTGCTCTTCGGAGAGTTCGTCAACACCGAGGATGGCGATGATGTCCTGAAGTTCCTTGTTTTCCTGCAGGATAGCCTTGACCTGGATTGCGGTGTCGTAGTGCTCCTGACCTATGTACTGGGGGTCCAGGATTCGGGAGGTGGAGGACAGGGGATCAATCGCGGGGTACAGACCACGTGAAGCAATCTCACGGGAGAGCTCGGTGGTTGCATCCAGGTGGGCGAAGGTAGTTGCAGGTGCGGGGTCGGTGTAGTCATCCGCAGGAACGTAAATTGCCTGCATGGAGGTGATGGAGTGACCGCGGGTCGAGGTGATGCGCTCCTGCAGCAGACCCATTTCGTCGGCCAGGTTGGGCTGGTAGCCCACAGCGGACGGCATGCGGCCGAGCAGGGTTGAAACCTCAGAACCTGCCTGGGTGAAGCGGAAGATGTTGTCGATGAAGAGCAGAACGTCCTGGTTCTGAACGTCACGGAAGTATTCCGCCATGGTCAGGCCGGTCAGCGCAACGCGCAGACGGGTTCCCGGCGGTTCGTCCATCTGGCCGAACACGAGAGCGGTGTCCTTCAGAACGCCAGCTTCTTCCATTTCAACCCAGAGGTCGTTACCTTCACGGGTACGCTCGCCAACGCCGGTGAATACTGAGGTACCACCGAAGTTGCGGGCAACGCGGGTAATCATTTCCTGAATCAGAACGGTCTTACCAACGCCTGCACCACCGAAGAGACCGATCTTACCGCCCTTGATGTAGGGGGTCAGCAGGTCGATGGACTTGATGCCGGTTTCCAGCATCTCGGTCGAACCTTCGAGATCTGCGAAGCCGGGGGCTGCGCGGTGGATGGGCCAGTAGGTGTCGGCCTTGATTTCGTCGTTGGGGACATCGAGGGCGTCACCGAGGACGTTGAAGATGTGGCCCTTGACGCCGTCGCCTACGGGGACGGAGATGGGAGCGCCGGTGTCAACTACAGCCTGGCCGCGGACGAGACCGTCGGTCTGCTGCAGGGAGATTGCGCGTACCAGTGAGTCACCGAGGTGCTGGGCAGTCTCGAAGGTGATCTTACGGGTGGTGCCGTTGAGGGTCAGATCAGCGGTCAGCGCGTTGTAGATGTCAGGTACCTGGCCGGCAGGGAACTCAACGTCAACGACAGGGCCGATAACGCGAGCAATGCGACCGGTTGCGCCCTGAGCCGGCGCGGTAGCCGATTCGTTCAGAGTGGCAGTCATTGTTCTCACTTACCTATGTAGAGAGTGGAAAGTTGTCTGGTGGATTAGGAGGCGAGTGCGTCGGCGCCGCCAACAATTTCGCTGAGCTCCTGAGTAATTTCTGCCTGGCGAGCGTTGTTCATCAGGCGGGTGTACTTCTTGATGAGCTCGTCAGCGTTATCACCTGCGGACTTCATCGCGCGCTGGCGGGACGCCAGTTCGGAGGCCGCTGCTTCTAGCAGGCACGCATAGATGCGGGAGGCGATGTAGCGGGGCAGCAACTCGTCGAGAACTTCCTGGGGGCTGGGCTCGAATTCAAAGGCTGAGTTCTGCTGGAACTGGTCGTCTTCGAGACGTTCGCCGGGCAGGATTTCTTCACCGAGTTCGCGTGCGTCTGCTACCTCGATGGGGAGCAGGCGCAGGACGCGGGTTTCCTGGCTGACCATGGAGACGAATTCGGTGTAGATGATATGAAGGTCATCGACGTCGCCGTTTTCGTAGGCTGCCAGGATGGCGTCGCGTGCTGCAACGGCCATCTCGATGTTGGGGTTGTCGGTGTTGCCTTCCCAAGCCTGCTCGTATTCGCGTTCGCGGAAGTCAAAGTAGGACTTTGCCTTGCGACCGATGAGATAGAGCTTGACATCACGTCCCTCACCGCGGAGCTTCTCAATAAGACCCTCGGTTTTTTTGAGGACGGATGAGGAGTATGAACCCGCAAGGCCGCGGTCGCTGGTGAGGACGAGAACTGCGGAGCGACCGGTCTTTGCCTTTGAGCGTGCGTTAAGCAGGGGGTGCTCAATGTGGTGCTGGGTCGCAATGGCAGTGACGGCCTTGGTCAGCGCATTTGCGTAGGGGCTAGCGGCCTCTGCGCTCTTACGTGCCTTGTTAATGCGTGAGGTTGCGATCATCTCCATCGCCTTGAAGATCTTCTTCATAGACGATGTTGAAGTAATCTTTTGGCGGTAAACCCTAATCTGGGCTCCCATAGAGATTCCTTTCACTCCTAGGGTGGGGCCCCTCCCCCAGGTTCTGTTGGAGGGGCATCTCACCTGCTAGGAAAATCGCTAACCGATGGTTTCCTGTGATACTTCGCTGTCTGACAGGGGCTGGTGCTCTTCGTGACCGGCCTCAACGAGGTGGCTGGTGCCTTCTGAGCGGAAGCCCTGCTTGAAGTCAACGATGGCAGTCTTGAGAGCTGCTACGGTTTCGTCTTCGAGCTTGCCTGATGCTGCGATGTCCTGCAGTACTGAGGTGGAGCGGCGCAGGTGGTCGAGGAACTCTGATTCGAAACGCAGAACGTCTGAAACTTCGAGGTCATCGAGGTAGCCGTTGGTGCCTGCCCAGATTGAGACAACCTGGTCCTCAACTGCGTAGGGGGTGTACTGGGGCTGACGCAGCAGCTCGGTGAGACGGGCACCGCGGGTCAGCTGGGCCTTTGAGGCTTCGTCCAGGTCGGAAGCGAACATTGCGAAGGCTTCCATGGCGCGGTACTGAGCAAGGTCGAGCTTGAGGGTACCGGAGACCTTCTTCATAGCCTTGGTCTGTGCTGCACCACCAACACGGGAGACGGAGATACCTACGTCGACCGCAGGGCGCTGGTTAGCGTTGAAGAGGTCTGACTGCAGGAAGATCTGGCCGTCGGTGATGGAGATGACGTTGGTGGGAATGAAGGCTGAAACGTCGTTTGCCTTGGTTTCAATGATCGGGAAGCCGGTCATTGAACCTGCACCCAGCTCGTCAGAGAGCTTTGCACAGCGCTCGAGCAGGCGGGAGTGGAGGTAGAAGACATCACCGGGGTATGCTTCGCGGCCCGGGGGGCGACGCAGCAGCAGTGATACCGCGCGGTAGGCTTCTGCCTGCTTTGAGAGGTCATCGAAGATGATGAGGACGTGCTTGCCACCGTACATCCAGTGCTGGCCGATGGCGCTACCGGTGTAGGGGGCCAGGTACTTGAAGCCTGCAGCGTCAGAAGCGGGGGAAGCCACGATGGTGGTGTATTCCAGTGCGCCCTGTTGCTTGAGGGTTTCGCGTACTGCGGCGATGGTTGATGCCTTCTGACCGATAGCAACGTAGACACAGCGAACCTGCTTGTTGGGGTCGCCGGTGGCCCAGTTGTCCTTCTGGTTCAGGATGGTGTCAACCGCGATAGCGGTCTTACCGGTCTGGCGGTCACCAATGATCAGCTGACGCTGGCCGCGGCCAATCGGAATCATGGCGTCGATTGCCTTGAGACCGGTCTGGAGGGGCTCGTGAACTGACTTACGCTGGGTAACGCCGGGAGCCTGAAGTTCGAGGGCACGGCGGCCTTCTGCTTCAATGTCGCCCAGGTCGTCGATGGGGTTGCCCAGGGGGTCAACTACGCGGCCCAGGTAGGCGTCGCCTACGGGTACTGAGAGAACCTCGCCGGTACGGTGAACTTCCTGGCCTTCTTCAATGCCGGTGAAGTCACCGAGGATGATGACACCGATGTCACGAGTGTCGAGGTTCTGTGCCAGGCCAAGGGTGCCGTCTTCGAAGCGAAGCAGCTCGTTAGCCATTACTGAGGGAAGGCCCTCAACGCGTGCGATGCCATCGGATGCTGATGCAACACGACCCACCTCTACGCGCTCTGCATTGCCGGGTTCGTAAGACGCTGCGAATTCGTTCAGCGCGTTACGGACATCATCGGCGTTGATGGTCAAATCGGCCATCTTATGTCCCTGCTCTCCTAATTTGTTGGTGTGCCTGCCGACTGAGGGCAGGCCCACCGAAACTTGTGTGACGTGCTCGGGTGGTGCTTCTTAGGCTTACCCGATGTCGTCTGTGTATCTTCTAAATCACCGTCGAGGTCTCGACTGTGTAAATCGCCTATGCGAAAGCGCGGCTGAGTTCTGACAGTCGGGTGGACAGTGAGCCATCGATGACTTCGTCCCCTACCTGCACGCGCAGACCGCCCAGAAGTGCGGGGTCTACGGTGATGTCGAGCTTCAGCTCCTTGCCGTAGGTCTTGTTGAGTGCCCCCTGCAGCTTTGCAATCTGCTCTGCAGTCAGCGCGGTTGTTGAGGTAACTCGTGCGATCCAACGGTTTTGACGCTTGACGATGATTTCTACGAACTCGTTAGCCAGACGGGCTGCGGTGGTTCCGCGGGCCGCAGTGGCAACTCGTTCTAGTAGAAGCTTGCCTTCAGCGGTAGCTACACGGCCACCGAGGCTGACAGCCAGCTTCTTGAGTGCTTCCTTGCTTGCCCTGGTATCGGCAAGAGCAGCCTGTGCTTCTGCTGAGGCATCAACGGTGTTGATGAAGGTCAGCAGTTCGTTGACGGTCTGCTCCAGTGCATCGATACCTCCGCGCTGTTCAGCAGAAAGCGCTACTGAGGTAACAGCGGTTGTTTCGAGGGCATCAGCCAGATCGCGTTCTTCGCTCCAACGGGCCTCTGCTGCTGCAGAAACGATAGCCAGAGCGGCGTCGGAAATCTTGCCGCCCAGAACGGAGCGGGCAATGCCTGCTCGCTGCGCTGCTTCGCGGGAAGGATCGGTTAGACCTCGCCGGAACCCGCCGTTGCTGTCGATAGCGTCGACAACAGCGAAGAGCTCCTCTGCGAGGTGGGTTGGGTTATCGGTAGGCTGGGCCACCAGAACCTGTTCCACCTTGTTCAGTGATTCAGTCGATACTGCTGACATTAGCGGGCTGCACCTGCCTGCTGCTGCGCGTCAAGGTCAGCAAGAAAACGATCGACTACACGTGCGGATCGCTCATCATCGTTGAGGGATTCGCCCACAATCTTGCCAGCCAGTGAGGTTGCCAGAGCACCAACTTCGGTACGAAGTGATGCTGCGGCAGCTGCACGTTCTGCCTCGATGGTCTTCTGGGCGTTTTCGGTGATACGAGCGGCCTCAGCGTTTGCGCGCTCCTTAGCTTCTGCCACGATGGCGTCGCCTTCGGCGCGTGCTTCTTCGCGAATCTTCTGAGCTTCCAGACGAGCGCTTTCGAGCTGCTGGCCGTACTCTTCGCGTGCTGCCGCGGCCTCTGCCTGAGCCTTTTCAGCCTTGGCGAGACCACCCTCAATTGCTTCTTTACGGTCCTGGTAAATCTTTTCGAATGCCGGGACAACGTACTTGGTGACGATGAAGAGGAGGAGCAGGAACCCGATGGCGGTAATGGCGATTTCCCAGACATTGGGGATCAGAGGGTTCGCGCCCTCTGCTGCTGCCATTAAGTGAGACATAGGGGGTTTTCCTGTTCTATAGGTCGGTCAATATTGATGCGGTCACCAGTAAGTTACTGGATGAACGCGAGAACCAGACCGAGAACTGCCAGTGCTTCAACCAGCGCGAAGCCCAGGAAGAGCATGGGCTGCAGGGTCTTCTGTGACTCGGGCTGACGAGCAACGGAGGTCATGTAGGCTGCGAAGATCAGACCTACGCCGATGCCGCCGCCGATTGCTGACAGACCGTAACCAACTGCGGTAAGTGAACCGGTGATTTCCATGTGGATTGTTTCCTTTCACAGTGCCCCTTGCGGTTTGTGTGTTGTGTAAGGGGCAGAGTTTTGATGTGGACACTCCCCGCTAAAGCGGGTTGCTTTTCTCGTCCGCCGGTGTGCCCGACGGAGAAAACCTATATTTTTAGTGGCCTTCTGAGACCGAGCCCTGCAGGTAGACCGCAAGGAGCAGGGTGAAGACGTAGGCCTGGATACACTGAATCATAAGTTCCAGGAAGTAGAGGAAGAGGCCCAGGGCGCCAGAACCAACCGATGCGATGGCAGCAATGCCACCTGCTTCAACAATCAGGTACTGGGTCAGCGAGGCTGCAACCATAATCGCCAGGTGGCCACCGAACATGGTAGCGAAGAGACGCAGGGCGTGGGTTGCGGGGCGGATGAGCATGTTGGACATAAACTCGATGGGAATCAGGATGACGTAGACCAGCGGGGGAACGCCGGAGGGCATGGTCATGTCCTTGAAGAACTTACCCAGACCCTTGCGCTTGATACCAACACCAACCCAGGTCAGGTAAGCGATACCTGCCAGGGCGTAGGCAGAACCTACGTGAGACATGGTGGGCAGCTGGACGAAGGGAATTGAACCGTAGAGGTTGTTCACCAGGATGAAGAAGAAGGCGGTGAAGAGCAGGGGAACGAAAGGCTTGTAGTGGTGGGCGCCAATCAGTTCCTTGCCCAGGCTGTTACGGACCAGGCCGTACCCCATTTCGCCCACGAACTGGGTGCGCGAGGGAACCATGGCACGCTTGCGGGCAGCGAAGAGGAAGAAGCCAGCAACGATGACCACCGACAGGATGACCAGAAGCATCTGCTTGCTGAACTCAAAATCGCCGATCGTGAAGATGGCAGGCAGGTGCATATCTTCGATGGTGGGCGGTACATAGCCCTGCTGCTCTCCCGCTGCGACAACTAGCCCGTTTGAAATCAAGGCAAGTCCTTTCATTGCTTCGTGTTGGCCGCTGGCTCCAGCAACCTCAGAGGTTTAAAGAATCAAAAGTATGTGTGTGCCAACCGGTTTCAGTTGGTCTTATTTACGCTGCTGCATGTGGATAAATACCAGGTAGATACCCCCAAAGGCGCCAACGAATCCGCCTACCCAAGCAAGCCAGGTTGTACCTAGCAAGTGGTCCAGACCATAGCCTACCAAACTCCAGATACCAATGCCTATCATGACGTACAGAAGTGTCATCAAGGCCCCGGCTGTTCCACCACCGGCAACCAGGTCGCCAGCAGAACGTAACTGTTTATCTTGCTTATACCACTTATCGTCGGTGTTGCCCACGGGTGTATGCTCCTTTGCCTAGTTTCATCCTACCGAATCGAAATAGAGGATTCTCTGTTTCGAGATAATTTTCGTTTCAATGACAAGCTGGGCCGTCAGTGCCAGGATGGCTCCGGTGAGAAGCCAGCCGTTACGAAAATCCTGCGGTATAGGGGCGAACACTAAGAGGCCGGTGAAAACCATAATCTTGAACGGATACATGGCCGCTAGAGCCGCTGCCGCCGCTTTCATCGACTTCTTCTCAGCCGGTATCACAACCATGATTCCGACCGCGAAACTGAGATAAACCAGGGTAAGCCCCGTAAGGAACCCACCCGCAGCCGGTTTACCTGCGATAAGTACACCAACTATCGTACCGACTAGGGCCAAGATAGCCAAAGCCAGTGAGACAGACCGGAAGATTTTTAACCAGGGCATCTCGTTGATGCCCAGCGGCTTAGGCCCCATTTTTCTGACGCACCTTCCCGAGCATGGTCGGCAAAAAGACGTATAGGGCCAAGATAAGCACCACTAACAGAGCAGACCAGACAGCGTTCTGGGTTTCAAAGGGTAGGGCCACCACTGTCACAGCGGTCACCACAAAAGTAGTAAGCGTCACAAGGGTTGCACTGCCCAGGTGGCTAAAGCCGACGTCCGTCAACCGCTGATAGGCGTGGGTGCGATGGGGTTTGTACCACTGTTCACCCCGCACAATTCGGCGCAATAGAGTGGTTCCGGTATCTGCCAGGTAGACCAACAGGGGGGCAAGAATATATTCCACGTAAACCCCCGAAAGGAAAGCACCCACCGCCATAGAAGCGATAGCTCCCCCCAGGAAGTAGGAACCGGCGTCCCCCAGAAACACATTTTTACCGGTGCGCACGTTCCAGGGCAGGAAGGCCAGGTAGGCCGCAGCCACGGCCGCTCCCCCGGCAAGCAACCAGGGCATTTGGTTGGCCCAGCCCGCGTAAGCGTAAGCCCCGCCCACAGCAAAACCGTGAAGACCCGAGATGCCGTTAATGCCGTCCATAAAATTCACCACGTTGATGTAGGCGGCAATCGCAAAGATGCCTAGGGGAACCCAGAAGATAGAGGTCCCCAACATCAGGGTCATTCCTAATGTGACAATAGCTCCGATGAGTAGCTGGGCAGCAAAGCGAACCTTGATAGAGACCCCGCAGTAGTCCTCCATCCAGCCCAAAGCACCCGATGCCACCATGCCAAAGAGCACGAAGAGGGCGATAGACCGATCAGTAAAAATCTGCCCGTCGATGAGGGTAACCAGGTAGGCCAGCACCGCTGCAAGTGCGGTTGCCAGCCCCATGCCTCGGAAGACCGGGGAGCTATGGGAAGACCGTGCGGTGGGGATGTCGACCAGGTTCCAGCGCTGCAGGAGAGGACGCACGGCGAAAGGTAAGAGCAGACCGGCGACCAGGGCTACAAGGGTGGGCACCAGAAGCAGGGCCAGAAGTTCTGAGGTAGTCATTAGGCCTCCTGTCCCCGGTGCTCGGTGCGGTCGTACCCGCGGTGGCTGCGGTAGTTTTCGAGCCAGCGGGCATAGTCAAGGTCAGCGGGGTCAAGCCTGGGGGCTTGAGCCCTCATGATATTTTCGTTCTCTTCGCTGCGTTGGTGCACCTCATCCTGGCCGAAAAGCACCTCGTCGCGCTTTTCGCCCGCGCGCAGGCCAATGACGTCAATGGCTACATCGAAGCGTTCATAGAGGCTGCGCATATGTTCGGCCACCTTGAGAATCTTGACCGGCTCGCCCATATCGAGCACCATTACCTCGCCACTGCGTCCGATTGCCCCGGCCAGCATGACCAGCAGGCAGGCGTCCGGAATCAGCATGAAGTAGCGGGTGGCATTCCGGTCGGTCACGGTCAGGGGGCCGCCGTCTAGGATCTGCTTGGTAAAGAGGGGCTTGATAGAACCGCGAGAGCCAAAAACATTGCCGAAGCGCACCGAGACATAGGTACGGCCGGTCTGCTCGCCGTACCAGCTCGTCAGCATTTCCGCGCTGCGCTTGGACTGCCCCAGAGCAGTAGTGGGGTCGGCGGCCTTATCGGTAGAGATGTTCACAAAAACCTGAACATCAACCTGAGCTGAGGCCTTAAGAACGTTTGCGGTGCCCAGAGTATTAGTTTTATAGGCTTCCTTGGGGTAAGCCTCAAGGGCAGAGACATGCTTAAGGGCGGCAGCATGAAATACAACCTCAGGTTGACGTTCAGCAAAGACCGCCTCTAGGGCCTCGAAATCCCGCACATCCGCCAGAATCACGCTGGGATCATCCAGGCTTGATAGACCGGTCAGAGAATACCGGGTATCCATAAGCAGGGACTCATCATGGTCGAGCATCATAAGCTCAGCCGGCTGATAGGCATTAATCTGGCGGCAGAGCTCAGAGCCAATCGACCCGCCTGCACCGGTCACAAGTACCCGTCGGCCCTGCACGTAGCTACGAATCAGGTCATGGTCGATCTTGTAGTCAATTGTGCCGCGAATCTTCTCAAGAAGCTCCCGCTCATTGTTCTCTTCGCTGCGGCGACGGGCCTGGCCCATCTCGGGAACAGCAGAGTTAATGCGTATGGTCTCTACACCCAGTTCTTTCATGCTCTGGGCAATACGGACCAGGCGTCGTTCAGGAATCTCCTCGCCAATAGCAATGAGCACCTTCTCAGCCTGGTGGTGTTTTACCAGGGCCGCCAGGTCAGCGCTGGTTCCCTCAACCTTAACTGAGTGAATACGGGCATTACGCACCGAACGGTCATCATCAATAATCGCGACCGGCAGGTACTTGGCCTTGGGGTCGGTCATCAGGGTTGAAATCAGGTTGCGGCCCAGAAAACCTGCCCCGTAAACAATCACCCGCTGCACATCTTTACCGCTGGGGCGGTTGGTCTTTTCCTCATAGATTCGCTTGCTGTAGCGGAAGCCCATCATCAGCAAAACAGCGATGGGGAAGGCAATGAGCACCACCGAGCGGGGCACACCAAAGGCACGGGACGATACCATCAGCAGTATCTGCATGATGAAGGTGTTAGCGAATATCAGGGGATAGAGTTTGCTTCCCTCTTGCAGGGTGCCGTAGCTGTGGACGCCACGGTAGAGACCCATCATCAGGCCACCACCAATCTGCAGGGCGACCATCACCAGGGCGACCGTGGTGAGCCCGCCTGCATCAATCTGGCTGAGGTCCATACCGTAGCGCAGAACAAAGGCAGCGGGGAGGGCTATCAGCCAGGCTAGGGAGTCTAGCCCCATCTGCACGTACTTCCACCAGGTCTTCCGCTCGGTGCTCGAGGTCAGAATGGGAATAGAGGTGGTCTGCGGGGACGATTCTTTAGACATTACTGCCCTTCTCTTTCTTCCCCTGCGGGGTTCGGCCGGTCATGGCCCTAAAGGCCCGGGTGCGCAGCGCTTCCGGTGCTAGGCGGTAAACACCGCGTATGGCTAGGTTCTGAGCGAAGCGGACGGGGCTCAGCACTCCCCCGGTATAGAGCCTGCGCTGGATGTGCAGGTCCTTACGCAGGGCCTGAATCCCCCCGCGTCGTGTGTAGGCGGTGGCCACCCGATAGCTCACCAGGGGCTGGCTCAGGTTGCCCAGGACGAACCCGGCCCGACTCATGCGGGCCCAGAGCCAGTAGTCTTCGGCTCCCGGAACCTCAACGTAGCTACCAACGGCCTCTACAGCGCTCTTGCGAAAGACCACTGTAGGGTGCAGCATAGGATTGCGTTTCGGAAGTATCTCTCGGATAGCTCTCGCCCCGGTCACAGCCTTCCGTTCGGCCTCGGGGCGGGCGGGGTCGTCCGTAAATTCATACATGGCGCTACCCAGCACGTCGTACTGGCCCGCGGCAAGCAGGGGAACCTGCTGGGCAAAACGGTCAGGAGTAGAAACATCGTCTGAGTCTGCCCGGGCCACGATATCGTAGTCGCAGTAGGTGAGCCCCTCGTGCAGAGCGGCAGCTAGCCCGTGGTTCTTGGCAAGGCGCACCACGGTTACCGGCAGGGAACTCTGCTCTTCAAAATCAGCGATAACCTGAGAAAGCTCAGCGCTCACTGGGCCATCCTGCACCAGCACCAGCTGGTTGGGGGGCAGGGTTTGGCCCTCGGTATTCGAGGCTAGGGCCAGGCGCAGGTGCTCGGGCTGATCCCCGGCATAAACGCTCATCAAGACAGAGAACTTGGAGTCGCTCCCGTAGTTTGCCTTGATACGCTGGGCCAGTTGGGGAGTTTCAAGCTGGTAGACGCCGTCCAGCACCTCACTGTTGGAGCGATAGCCGGCGGCGGCGTCCTGAAGCCCCTTGAGGAAGTAACCGGTATAGGTCTTCTTCTCATCGGTGCGCAGCAAGGTGCTACCCCACAGGCGGGCCGTCGAACCGCCGTAGAGCAGCTTTTCCAGCGGGGTCAGGGTACGACGGGCACAAAAAACCCAGAGCTTATTGCGTACATCGTTGTAGAAACGGGGGCCGGGTTTTGCATCTGTGGTACCAAAGGTCTTGGTGTGGTGACGGGCTACCGACCGCTCAGTTGCAATACCGTTGCTGTGGTGAATCAGGCGGGTGGTGTATTCGAAGTCGTCGTTCCAGATAAAGAAGTCTGCCAGGGGCAGATCGGTGGCCCGCATGGTGGCAGCGTCCATCAGGATTGAAACAAAGGACGCCGAGCGGATAGGGCGGGCGCCCACAGCGGCTGCCCGCGCGGTGCGGTCAGGGCCCGCTGCGAACATGGTACGCATGGTGTTCATAGGGTGGTCCTGGCCGTTGCTCCATACCACCTTAGAGGCCACGACGGCTGGGCGTTCTGCCCGCACCGGGGAATAGTCAGCCCAAGCCCGGTAGGCCTCAGAGAGGGTGTTCTCGGTAGGTTCGGTGTCGTCGTCCATGACCCAGACCAGGTCTGCTGCATGGCGGTTTAGGGCCCGGTCGATGCCCACAGTGAAGCCGCCTGCGCCGCCCACGTTCTGCGGCAGGTGCACAATGTCCGTAGCCAGCGAACTCCGATAGCCACCCAGGTATTCTTCGGTACCGTCGGTAGAAGCGTTATTGACGATAATAACCGTATCGGGGGTCAGCTCCCCCGCCTCTATCCCGGCTAGGGCCTGTTCAAGCAGCTCACGGCGGTTATAGGTCACCACTACAGCAACAATGCGCTCCCGGGAGCGCACCTGGGGTGTCGGGGCAGATACCATGGGCAAACAGGTCCTTTCGTGGGGTGAGGCCACCTGCAAAGGCGTGCCTGCCCCGATTTCAGGGCACAAAGCACACAACTCTATCTAAGTTTAGCGAACTCACCTGTGGATTATCCCAGCGCAGGCGGCCAGAAGCCCAAACCTTAGCCCTTTGTGGCCTGCCCTACGTGTTTTTTGCTCCGGCCTATGTCACCCTAGGGGGAGGGGATAGACACCCCACCGGTAACCACTGCACGGACGGAGTAAAGGCATGGCTCAGGCCACATGGAAAGTAATTGGAGCAAGCGGGTTTGTGGGTTCATCGATTGTAGCCCGGCTAGCTGCTGAGGGCCTCCAGGTCGATGCGGTTGAGGCTCCCCGCCTACTCACGCGCACGGCCGAAGCCAACCAGCTCATTCGCGAAGCCCGGCAGCTAGACGGCATTATCGACACTCTCGCTGAATCTTTTGCCGGGTGCGAGGTTGTCATCAACGCTTCGGGCCTAGCTGCCCCTGACCTGGAAGACCTAGCTCCCCTGCTAGGCGCTAATGCCCTGCTGCCTGCGGTCATTGCAATTGCCGCCCAGCGCACCGGTGTCAGCAGGGTAATCCACCTGAGCTCTGCTGCTGTCTTAGGGCCGGTCCCTGTGCTCAGCGCAGAGGCAGAACCCCAGCCTTTCTCTACCTACTCTTTCTCGAAGGCCCTGGGTGAAGAGGTACTTCTGGCGCTGCGGGCTTTTATCGAAAAAACAGCTGCTCAGGGGCAGGCTCCTGGCTCTGAAGCCTCAGAGTTCCCGGCAGCCCCCTCCCACTCCCCCGTCGCTGTAGCCGCGGATCACGCAGTCGATATCTGCATTATCCGGGCCACGAGTGTGCAAGGGCGCGGACGCCGCACCACCGAGGCTTTTGCAAAAATCGCCTCCTCACCGCTGGCGTCCGTCGCAGGGCGCACCCCGCGGCGCACCCCGGTCTCCTCCAACTACGCCCTGGCAGAATTCGTCTACCGGGTAGCCAGTTTCACCGGCCCTCTACCCGCCATCGTAATGCAGCCCTGGGAGGGGGTAACGACCGAGTCCGTCCTTATTGACGCAGGACGCCGCCGCCCCCTACACCTACCTGCCCCCCTCTGCCGGGCCCTGGTCGCCACCGGCTACAGGGTCTCTGAGATCCTGGGAGACCGTCTAACCGGGCCCGTCCGCCGGGTTGAGGTGATGTGGTTCGGTCAGGATATTGACGATTCGTGGGCTCAAAAAAATGGCCTGGTGCCCCAAGCCCGGGTGAGCGAGGTGCTTCGCGCCGCCCACAGCGCACTAGGCACCAGGCAAGACCGCAAGTTTGAAAACTAGACGATAGGAGTGCCTTCTTTCCCCTCGCCTTCCGCTTCGGTAAGCGGCTCGGCGGGGGCTTCTTGCTGGGCCCCAAAAACCAGGGAACGGGCATCGGCCACCGAGTAGGGCTTGGTATTGTCTTGTACCACTCGGGTCTCGGGAGTATGAGCGCTAGCAGTACGGCGCTGGTCAACGGCTGCAGTGCCGCTAGCACCGCCTACCAGCCCCGCAGCGAGTGAACCAGCGACAGGAACGGCAGCCTGACGTCCTGGGGTTTCTTCAGTCTCCTCGGAGTCAGATTCAGCCACATGACGGGGCGAAAACTCTGTATCTTCCATCGCCTCTGAGCTTGCTACCAGAGCTGACTCGGCTTCGCGGCGGGCCTTCTCCTGGGCCTCAAATTCGGCGCGGGTTAGCACACTGGGCACGACCTCTCGCAGGCGCTCTACTGAAATTACGCCCTCACGCACAACAACTAGGCGGTCAGAGGTGCAATCCACGATGGTCGAAGGTAGGGCGTCCTTGGCTTCAAAGCCCTCAGGACGGTTCTTGGGGCGGGGCCCACCGTCAAAGATAACGGCCACGTCATCGCCCAGCTGCGCCATGGCTTCCTGGGCAGTCGTAGCTGCCGGGCGCCCGGTCTTATTGGCTGACGAAACAGCCAGAGGGCCCAGGTTCTTCAGAAGCTCAATAGCAACCGGGTCATTAGGCACACGCAGGGCAACGGTGCCCTGGGTCTCGCCCAGGTCCCAGTTCAGAGAAGGCTGGGAATAGAAAATCAGGGTGAGAGCACCGGGCCAGAACTCGGTAGCCAGGGCGCGGGCGTCCTCAGAAATCTCGTCGGCCAAGCCCGGCAGCACAGACTGGTCGTAAATGAGTACTGGCGGGGGCATCTGCCGGGTACGGCCCTTAGCGGCAAGCAGGTTCCTAACGCCCTCAACGGAGAAGGCGTCGGTGGCGATACCGTACACGGTGTCGGTAGGAATCACGATGGTCTTGGCTGCGCCGATTGCTGAGTTGGCGGTCGCGATGGCCTCGCCCAGGGTCTCGGGGTCGGTTGCACTAACAATGGTTGCTTTCACGCTCATTATTCTTTCACATTCTTAGGTGCCTGGTAGTAGGTGCCTGGTAGCGGTTTATAGCCCGCGGTGTGACGGGGTTTACCCGCGAAGTCGTCAATAGATTCGATACCTTCAAAGCCGGCGACGGCAAGGGCCTGACGCATCAGTTCCCGCTGGGTTTCGGCGTGCTCCATAATCAGGTAGCCGCCGGGAGCTAGGAGAGCATAGGCTCGGGCTACGATGGCAGCAGGTAGCTCCATGCCATCCTCTCCCCCGCCGTAGAGGGCCAGGGCCGGGTCGTGATCCCGGACCTCTGGATCTTTGGGAATGGCCCCGGCAGGGATATAGGGCGGGTTGGAGGCCACCAGGGTCACGGCTCCCTCGTACCCGGGCAGGGCCGTACGGGCATCGCCCGCTACCAGTTCCACCCCGGCTGGGCCCAGGTTACGCTCGGCCCAGGCGGCAGCGTCGGTAGAGAGTTCAACGGCAAGGACGCGCGGGGTCGGCACCTGCTCATCGGCGGCTAGCTCGGTAGCAAGGGCAGCTGCAATAGCACCTGACCCGGTGCACAGGTCAACAACCAGGGGCAGGGCGGGTAGGGCCCCAGCCATGCCCCGGTAGGCGGTAAGGGCATGCTCCACCAGTAGCTCAGTCTCGGGTCGGGGCACAAAAACCCCCGGCCCCACCGACAGGGTCAGGCCGCGGAAATGGGCCTGGCCGGTCAGGTGTTGGAGGGGCAGGCGCTCACCGCGCAGGGTCACCAGACGGGCAAAGCCCTCAGGCACCGCATGCCCCAGCAAGGCCAGGGACTGAACGCGGCCCCGCGATACCGGCTCACCGGCGTCCTTCTCCAGCAGGTACGCGGCAAGAAGCTGCGCATCAGCCGCAGCCGAATCAATACCGGCTGCATCAAGATAGAACGCAGCCCGGCGAAGGGCTGAATCAAGCTCTTCACCGGGCTCCAGGCTAAAATCAGCCACGCTTACTTGTCTTCCTGACCGAGCTTCTCAAGGCGGGCAGCCTCGTCCATCTCGATAGCGGACTGCACAACAGCCTCAAGGTCTCCGTTGAGCACGGCATCCAGGTTGTAGGCCTTGTAGCCGGTACGGTGGTCGGCAATACGGTTTTCAGGGAAGTTGTAGGTGCGGATGCGCTCTGAACGGTCCATGGTGCGCACCTGGGAGTGTCGCTTCTCTGCGTTCTCTGCGTCAATCTGCTCCTGCTGCCAGGCAAGCAGACGGGCACGGAGCACGCGCATAGCAGCTTCACGGTTCTGAATCTGTGATTTCTCGTTCTGCATAGCAACCACGATGCCGGTGGGCAGGTGGGTAATACGCACAGCAGAGTCGGTGGTATTCACCGACTGACCACCAGGGCCTGATGAACGGTAGACGTCAATCTTCAGGTCGTTCTGATTAATCTCGATTTCCTCGGGCTCATCGACCTCGGGAAAGACCAGCACACCGGCAGCTGAGGTGTGGATACGTCCCTGGGACTCGGTCGCCGGAACACGCTGGACGCGGTGCACGCCACCCTCGTACTTGAGGTGGGCCCAGACGCCCTCAGCGGGGTCATTCGAGGTGCCCTTGATAGCTACCTGGGCGTCCTTGTAGCCGCCCACGTCTGTGGTCTGGGAGGAAATCATTTCGGTCTTCCAGCCCTTAGACTCGGCGTAGCGGGTGTACATGCGCAGCAGGTCAGCAGCGAAGAGGGAAGCCTCGTCGCCACCTTCGCCACCCTTGACCTCGAGAATGACGTTACGGCCGTCGTCCGGATCACGGGGAATCAGCAGACGGCGTAGCTTCTCTTCTGCCTCGGGCAGCTGGGCTTCAAGCTCCTTGATCTCGTCAGCAAAGTCGGGGTCTTCGGCAGCCATCTCGCGGGCAGCTTCGATGTCGTCACGCAGGGTGTTGACGCGGTTGTAGGCTTCAACGATACCGTTGAGCTCTGAGTAGCGGCGACCCAGCTTACGGGCCTTGCCCTGGTCAGCGTGGACGGCGGGGTCAGCCAGCTGCTTCTGGAGATCTGCGTGCTCGTCGAGCAGGCCCTGGATAGATTCAATCACGGTGATGTCCTTTCCTTATTCGCCGTGGCCCAGGCCGCTCTTAGCAACGGTGAGCAGGAATTCGACGTTGGACTGGGTCTCGCGCAGCTTGGAGAGCAGGACAGACAGGGACTGTTCCTGGTCCATGCCGGCCAGTACGCGGCGCAGGCGCCACATAATCTTGACCTCGTCGGGTGAGAGCAGGGCCTCTTCGCGGCGGGTTGAGGACGCGTTGAGGTCGATGGCGGGGAAGATACGCTTGTCTGCCAGCTGGCGGGAGAGGCGCAGTTCCATGTTGCCGGTGCCCTTGAATTCTTCGAAGATGACCTCGTCCATCTTGGAGCCGGTCTCAACCAGGGCGGTCGCCAGAATGGTCAGTGAGCCGCCTTCTTCGATGTTGCGGGCAGCACCGAAGAACTTCTTGGGCGGGTAGAGGGCAGCTGCGTCTACACCACCGGAAAGGATGCGCCCTGAGGCGGGCGCTGCCAGGTTGTAGGCACGGCCCAGGCGGGTCATGGAGTCCAGCAGGACGACGACGTCGCGGCCCTGCTCCACCAGGCGCTTGGCGCGCTCAATGGCAAGCTCAGCAACGGTGGTGTGGTCATCTGCCGGGCGGTCAAAAGTGGAGGCGATAACCTCACCGTTGACGGTGCGCTGCATGTCGGTGACTTCTTCGGGGCGTTCATCCACCAGAACCATCATGAGGTGAACCTCGGGGTTATTGGCGGTAATCGCGTTGGCGATGGACTGCAGCATCAGGGTCTTACCGGCCTTGGGAGGTGCCACAATCAGGCCGCGCTGGCCCTTGCCGATGGGGGCAATCAGGTCGATGACGCGGGTACCGAGCTTCTTGGGGTCGGTCTCCAGGCGCAGGCGCTCCTTGGGGTAGAGCGGGGTGAGCTTGTTGAACTCGCGGCGGCCCTTGGACTCTTCGGGGGTCAGGCCGTTGATAGAGGTCAGCTGCACCAGGGCGTTGAACTTCTGGCGGTTGTTGTTCTCGCCTTCGCGGGGAGCGCGGATGGTACCGACCACAGCATCGCCCTTGCGCAGGCCGTAACGCTTGACCTGGGCCAGGGAAACGTAAACGTCGTTGGTGCCGGGCAGGTAGCCGGAGGTACGCACGAAAGCGTAGTTATCGAGGACGTCGAGCACACCGGCAACGGGAATCAGTACGTCGTCTTCGCTGATCTCGGGCTCGTAGTCGTCACGGCGGTTGTTACGGCGTTCGCGGCGCTCTGCCTGACGGTCGCGGCGGTTCTTGCGATAGTTACGGCGGTCTTCGTCGGGGCCGTTGTTGTTCTGGCGGTCGTTTTTGCCACCGCGATCGCGGTTCTCGCGATCCTGCTTGTCACCACGGTCCTGACGGTTATCACGGTCGTTGCGATCACGACGGTTCTTGCGCTCAAAACGCTCGTTCTTCTCGCCGTTCTCAGCGGAGGTGTCGTTCTGCTCAGCGGAATCGATATTCTCGCCCTCGTTCTTGTGGCGACGGTCAGTACGGGTGCGGGTACGGGTGCGCTTGGCACCGTCTTCCCCCTCGTTCTGCTCGTTGCGGGCAGCCTTTTGTGACTCCAGGCCGTCAAGAGCAGCCTCAACTGCCTCAAGGGCAGAGGTATCGGGCTTGGTCTCGTTCTGGGCCGCAGCGGATACGGTTGAGCTGGTCGCGCGGCGGTTACCGCGACGCTTGGTAGCGGGCTTCTCAGAAGTAGCTTCAGCAGGTACGTCAGCGGCTTCGGCGGCGTCCTGCCCCTTAGGCTGCTCTGCTTCGGTAGCCTTCTCGGTTGCGGTCTTACGGGTGCGGGTACGCTTAGGCTTCTCTGACTCAGGCTGGGCCTCGACGGGAGCTTCTGCTTCGGCAGCCTTCTCGGCTGCGGTCTTGCGGGTACGGGTGCGCTTAGGCTTCTCTGCCTGATCTGCAGTTTCAGCAGGGCGGTCGGCTACAGCTGAGCCACGCTGGTGGGCTGAAATAGCCTCAACCAGGTCTGATTTACGCATGCGGCGAGCCCCGGTAATGCCTAGCTGGGAGGCCAGGGACTGGAGCTGAGCAAGTTTGAGGGTGCTCAGGCTGGGGGACTTCTGCTCAGCCGCTGCTGCGGCCTCCGTACCTGCGGTCAGGTCGGTGTTTTCTGCCACGAAGATTCCTTCTCTCGAAATGTTGTTGATTTCGCGGGTTGTTCTGGCGCAACAGATGCGCCATGCCCAGAGCGGGCGAGTGATAGTTTCAGGGGTCAGGTGACGCTGTCGCTGGGAAAGCGAGAGTATCAGGTGACCCGGGTTCGGGCGCCCGGCTGCACCAAACGGTAGCTGACGGGATACCCGGCAGGGGAACGCCCCCACTAGCCAGTGAAAGACGTAAATGAACGGTTGAACCTGCTGAGGCTTCTACAGACCTGCCAAACCGTAGGATGAAGCCAACACAGGCGAGCCCAAGCACGAATGGTGCTGGAGCGCGCTAGGCGGTTTCCTCATAAGTAAGCATAACACCTTTAGTGTCGATATCGATATCGAGTACCCGCCAGCTTACAGCCCGGTTCTCGTGCTGATTAGGCTCGCTTTCGGTGGCGAAGGCCTCAATGGCTTCGCGAACTCGGGCGCGTTCGTCCGCCCCGTTAGCCAGGGCCATGACGGTGGGCCCTGCCCCCGAGATGACCGCGGCAAATCCCTTGCCGCGCAGGTACTTCACCAGGGCCGCTGAGGGTTTCATGGCAAGGGCACGGTAGGACTGGTGCAGCAGGTCGCTGGTTGCGGGCAGCAGGTAGTCGGGGTAGGACGCCAGTGCCTGGGTCAGCAGGGCCGCACGGCCGGAGTTGGCGGCGGCTTCCCTGTGGGGAACGGTCTCGGGGATGAGGCCGCGGGCTACCTTGGTCGGCACCTCGTAATCAGGAACTGCGATGACCGGCAGTACGTTCTCGTGAGCTGGTACGGGCAGGGAGTGCCAGCCCGAGTCGTCCCCGTAGGAAATCACCACGTGGCCGTAGAGGGAGGGGGCCACGTTATCGGGGTGCCCCTCCATGCCCGAACAAATCTGTAGTACGGCCTCGTCATCAAGCTGGAGCTCGGCGGGGAGCAGGCCGTTCGCTGCGGTCACGCCAGCTACGATGGCTGAGGCCGATGACCCCATACCGCGGGAATGCGGGATGCGGTTATGGGCCTGAACGTGCAGGGAGGGTAGCTCAAAAAGTCCCACGGCCTTCCAGGCGGTCACCATGGCCTTGATGACCAGGTGGCTGGCGTCCTGCGGAACCTCGTCCGCTCCCTCACCGGTGAGATCGAAGGTCAGCTCCCCCACCCCGGGCACACGGGTAACCGTCAGGTCATCATAGTGGGCCAGGGCCAGACCGAGAGAGTCATAGCCGGGGCCGAGATTGGCTGAAGAGGCCGGGACCTTGACGGTCACGCGCGCGCCAAGAGGGATTACATCGGGCTGGACGAAGGGCTCGTCTGAGCCATCAATCATGGGAAGTGACATAAGAATCGGTGTTTAGCCTTCTACGCGGATAACGGAGGTGATGTCGCGGACAGTATCGAGGGCATCCACCACGGCCATGGTCTTGCGCAGGTTGGCGTCGGTGGCGCGGTGGGTGACGATACGGATGGAGGCGCTGGTGCCGTCGCCGACCCCCTTAACCTGGCGCATGGTTTCGATAGAGACACCGTGCTCGGCAAAGATACGGGCGATGTTGGCTAGAACACCCAGCCTGTCTTCCACGACGATACCCACAGAGTAGCGGGAGACAACGTCGTTCATGGGGGTGGCAGCCAGCTGGGCAAAGGAGGACTCGGGGATACCAGGACCACCGAGCACCAGGCGGCGGGCCAGGGAAACGAAGTCACCCAGTACCGCAGAGGCAGTGGGAGCACCGCCTGCGCCGGAGCCGTAGAACATGAGCTCACCGGCGTTTTCAGCCTGCACGAAGACAGCGTTGAAAGCACCGTGGACGGACGCCAGCGGGTGGGTGCGGGGCACCAAGGCGGGGTTCACGCGGATGTTGACGCCCTCGCCGTCCTTTTCGCAGACCGCTAGGAGTTTGATGACGTAGCCGTCGGCAGCGGCTGCCGCCACGTCGTCGGCGGTGATGGAGGTAATGCCCTCGCAGTGAACGTCGTCGATGGTGAAATCGGAGTGGAAGGCCAAGGAAGCAACGATCGCGGCCTTAGATGCGGCGTCATGGCCCTCGATATCGGCGGTGGGGTCAGCTTCGGCGTAGCCCAGGCGCTGGGCCTCGGCCAGGGCGTCGGTGAACTGGGCGCCGGTGGTGTCCATCTGGTCCAGAATGTAGTTGGTGGTGCCGTTCATGATACCCAGCACGCGGCTAATCTGGTCACCTGCCAGAGAGTCGCGCAGGGGGCGCAGGATGGGGATAGCACCAGCAACCGCGGCCTCGTAGGAGAGCTGGGCCCCGCTCTTCGCGGCGGCAGCAGCCAGTTCTACACCGTGCTTAGCCAGCAGGGCCTTGTTACCCGACACCACCGACTTGCCGGCGGTCAAGGCACGCAGGATGCGGGTGCGGGCAGGCTCAATACCGCCGGTAAGTTCAATAACCACGTCAGCAGCGTCAATGAGCGCCTCAGCATCGGTGGTGTACAGCTCGGGTACAGCCTCATAGTGGCGCTTGGCTGAGATATCGCGCACGGCAATACCGATGAGCTCAACCGGCGCACCAATGCGGTCTTGCAAGGACTCGGCATCTTCGGTGAGCATGCGGGCTACCTGTGAGCCGACGTTACCGGCGCCCAGTAGCGCTACTTTGATGGTGGTGTTGCCCAAGAGCGTCTCCTGACGTAGATGGGAAATAGGTTCAGGGGTACGCTCACCATGCTAGCGGGTAAGACAGCGTAACCCAGGGTATGAACTTTATTTTCTCACGGAGTGGTTGATGGCAGGACGCCGCCCCACCGCGCCCTGCCCGCAGGCAGGGGAGCTGGCAGGCGGCGTCCTGGTGAAGAACCCTAAACTAGACCCAGGTCGCGGGCCAGCATATCGTCTTCGGTTTCACGGCGGATAATAGCGCGCGGTTCCTTGCCCTCCGCCGTAGCGATGACCGGCGGGCGGGTCAGGTAGTTATAGTTCGAGGCCATGACGTGGTTGTAAGCGCCGGTGGCCGGAACAGCCAGAATGTCGCCCGCTGCCAGGTCGGCCGGTAGGTAGCAGTAGCGAATCACGATATCGCCGGATTCGCAGTGCTTACCCACTACACGGGAGAGAATCTGCTCCCCTGCCGGAGCCCGGTTAGCCAGGGTCACAGCGTAGTCGGACTCGTAGAGCACCGGGCGGGGGTTATCGCTCATACCGCCGTCGACCGAGACGTAGCGGCGCACGCGGGTGTCCCCGTTCTCGTCCTCAATCGCCACGTCCTTGATGGTGCCGACCGTGTAGAGGGTGATACCCGAAGGGCCCGAGATGGAGCGGCCCGGCTCAAAGGAGAGGTGGGGTATAGCCATACCCACGTTGGCGCAGGTCTTAGAGACCATGTCAGCCAGCTCGGTGGCGATATCGGCTGAACCGCGCGGGGTGTCCTGCTCGGTGTAGCCAATACCGTAGCCGCCGCCCAGGTCGATTTCGGGCAGCACCACGCCAAAGCGCTCGTTGAGCTGCTGCATGTAGGTCAGTACCTTCTCAGCGGCCTTTCCGAAGCCCTCGGCCTCAAAAATCTGGGAGCCGATGTGGCAGTGCAAACCCCGCAGGTCAATGTGCTCATTGGCCAGGGCCAGAGCGGCAGCCACAGTAGCGTAGGCATCATCTGCGGTAATTCCCAGCTCGGTCAGCTCTTCAAGCGACAGACCTGCCAGCGGCGCGGTACCGGCTGCCAGAGACTGGCCGAACTTCTGATCCTCGTGGGCGGTAGCAATATAGTCGTGGGTCGAAGCGTGGACGCCGGGGGTCACGCGGAGCATGACCGGGGCGGTGACGCCCAGCTCGGCTGCTACCTGCGCAATCAGCTGCACCTCGGGCACCGAGTCGGCCACCAGGCGTCCTACCCCGTAGCGCAGGGCGCGGGCAATCTCGCCCGCCGACTTGTTGTTACCGTGCAGGGCGATTTTCGCACCGGGCACCCCGGCCCGCATGGCGATAGCTAGCTCACCGCCACTCGCGGTATCGAGGCACAGGCCCTCTTCTTCAGCCCACTTGGCCACAGCGGTCGCCAGGAAGGACTTACCGGCGTAGTAGACCGAGACCTCAGCCCCGTGCTTCTCAAAAGCTGTCTCGAAGGCGGAACGGAATTCAGCGGCGCGGGCGCGGAAGGTGGTCTCAGAAAAGACGTACTCGGGGGTGCCAAAGTCGGCGACCAGGCGGCTGACGGAGGTGCCATCCACCTCGAGTTCACCGCTCTCAGTACGGGTGAAGGAGGGCATCCAAATCACCGGGTCAAGGTCGGCCGGGGCGGACGGGTAACTCAGCCAGTCGGGCTTGAACAGTGCGGCTTCTGCACCCATTTACATCTTCTCCGGTGCGTTCACGCCCAGCAGGCCCAGGCCGTTGGCCAGTACCTGGCGGGTTGCCTTGTTCAGCAGCAGACGGGTGCGGTGCAGGTCGGTGACCTCTTCATCGCCCTTGGGGGCAACGTGGGAGACACCGTACCAGCGGTGGTAGGCACCGGCCAGGGTCTCCAGGTAACGGGCTACACGGTGGGGCTCACGGAAGTCAGCGGCTTCTTTGACGGCACCGGCGAACTGGCCCAGGGCAGCCAGCAGGGCTGAGTCTGCCTCTGAGTTCAGCAGGGAGGTATCGACGGAGTCGGTGGTGACGCCGGCTGCCTCAGCGTTGCGGGCAATAGCGCAGGTGCGGGCGTGGGCGTACTGCACGTAGAAGACCGGGTTCTCGTTGGACTGCTTGGTCAGCAGATCCAGGTCGATATCGATGTTGGAGTCAACCGAGTAGCGGGTCAGGGAGTAACGGGCTGCATCCACGCCCACGATTTCAACCAGGTCTTCCAGGGTCACGACGGTACCGGCGCGCTTGGACATACGCACGGGCTTGCCGTCCTTGACCAGGTTAACCATCTGGCCAATCATGACCTCAACCATGTTGGGGTCATCGCCCAGGGCAGCGGCAGCGGCCTTAAGGCGGGCTACATAGCCGTGGTGGTCAGCACCCAGCATATAGATTGCCAGGTCAGCGGGATTCTCGGCGCGCTTGGTTTTGTCTTGGAAGTAGGCGATATCACCGGCGATGTAGGCGGCGTTACCGTCAGACTTGATGACCACGCGGTCCTTGTCGTCGCCAAAGTCGGTGGACTTGAGCCACCAGGCGCCGTCCTTGAAGTAGAGATTCTCAGACTCCTTGAGCTTCTCCAGCAGCTCGTCTACCTTGCCATTTTCAAAGAGGGAGTTCTCGTGGAAGTAGACGTCAAAATCGACGTGGAAGTCGTGCAGGGAGGCCTTGATGTCCTCGAACATGAATTCAACACCGGTAGCGCGGAAAACTTCCTGGGGGTCTTCGGCCTCAAGGGCGTCGGGGCGCGCCTCAAGCACCCGGTTGGCGATATCGGTGATGTACTCGCCACCGTAGCCGTCCTCGGGAGCCTCTTCACCCTTGGCACGGGCCAGCAGGGAGCGAGCAAAGCGATCAATCTGGTTGCCGTGGTCGTTGAAGTAGTACTCACGCACGACCTTGGCGCCCTGGGAGATGAAGATACGGGCCAGGGAGTCGCCCACAGCGGCCCAACGGGTACCGCCCAGGTGGATGGGTCCGGTGGGATTAGCGGAGACGAACTCCAGGTTGATGGTCTGACCGGCCAGGGTTTCGTTGGTACCAAAAGCTGAGCCCTGCTCAACGATGGTCTTAGCCAGTTCACCCGCCGCGGCGGCGTCCAGGGTGATGTTGAGGAAGCCGGGGCCAGCGATATCTACGCTTGCCACACCGGCAACCTCGGTGATTCGGGCAGCCAGAATCTGGGCTACCTCGCGGGGGTTCTTCCCCACCTTCTTAGAAATCTGCAGGGCGATGTTGGTGGCCCAGTCGCCGTGGTTGCGGTTCTTGGGGCGCTCTACGCGCACAGCGGGGGCGGTTTCACCGTCGGTCAGAGTCAGTTCGCCGGCTTCGAACGCTGCGGTCAGCGCGCCGTCAATTGCACTTGAGAGTTCTTCGGGAGTCATAGGGTCAAGTCTACAGGGTGAGCTGTAGACCTACCCAGCGAATGATATCTTCCCAGGTGCTCTCGCTGGCGTAGAGTGCCGGGTCGGAGTGCTCTGCCCCGCCCATCAGGGTCAGTTCGGTGGCGATTCCGGCGGCTGAGAGAGTGCGGTGGACCTCGATGGACTGATTGGGCGGTACGCAGGTGTCTGCGGTGCCGTGGATGTAATATACCGGTGCGTGGGTACGTTCGCCGCTTCTCTGGGCTTCTCGGGCGTAGTCGATGGGGTGGGCTTTGGCCCAGTTAACCTCTGCTGGGCTACCTGCCGGAGCGGGGTAGGTGGAGCCCAGTAGCCGCCATTCTGCGCCGTCGTCCTCGGGATGGTCGTGGGGGAAGCCCCAGGCCACGCGGTCGTCGAAGATGGTGCGCAGGTCGCTGACCCCGTAGATTGAGACGGCACAGCGGACGGACGAGTCCGGCTCACCGGCGATAGCACGGGCAGCGAGCGCGCTGGCTGAGAGGCCTTCAAGGTAGGGCTCATTCAGGTGGCCTGTAGCGGCGGCCAGCTGAACCAGGTGCCCACCCGCTGATCCACCTGCCAGGACGATACGGTTGGGGTCTATTCCGAAGTCTTCGGCCCTGGTTTTGAAGTAGCGGATGGCTGTTTTGAGGTCGTTGATTTGGGCGGGGAAGAGGGCCTCGTGGCTAAGCCGGTAGTTGATAGAGGCTGTGGCGTAGCCGGCATGGACGAAGCGTTCGCGGACGCGGTGTAGACCGTTATCGGCTAAGAGGAAGGAGGACTTATCGCCGAATCGCCAGGCTCCGCCGTGGACGTAGATGAGCAGGGGCACGGGGTGGTGTTCACCGGTGGGTGCGCTGGGCGGGTAGAAGTCAAAGGTCTGGGAGGGGTGGTTGGTTCCCGCGTAGTTGCCGGTGAGTGTGGTCATTGATTCAGCCCTTCGGTGCGCTGGTCTTTGTTCCTACTGTAATCGGTTTGTGTTGTGGGGCGGGGTTTCTGATAGAGTAATCAGGTCTGAGTTTCACTATGTACTGTGAGTATTCGGAGTTGCCTTCGTAGCTCAGATGAGTGAGGATTTCCGCGAAGCGAATCAGAAATCCGAGCGAATCAGCCGAGCTTGCGAGGCTGCTAAACATAATTACAATGGTTGATTATCATATTTGCCCTCGTAGCTCAGTGGATAGAGCACCAGTTTCCGGAGCTGGGTGTCGAAGGTTCGAATCCTTTCGAGGGCACAAACAGAAAAGACCTGCCAGAATGCGCGAAGCGCTGGCAGGTCTTTTCTATTTGTGCCCGGCGTCCGCCTTCTTCCCCGCATTTATTCTGTTTTACCCGCAACTAGTTGCGGGGTTTTCAGACTAAGTGCGGGTTAGTTTGGGGCAACGAGTTCCACTTCAAACCCCTGCTTGTTTTCGAGGTAGAGGGCGTAGTGGTCGGGGCCGCCTGCATGCGGGTAGCGGTCTGCGAAGAGTTCACTCCAGCCGTGGCTGGTAGCCTCGCTACGGAGCTGATCGAGCAAGGCTGCGGACGGCACGGTGAAGGCCAGGTGGTTGAGACCGGCGTGGGTGCGGTTATGGGGGCCTGTGGTGTCGGGGGATTCTTCGAGGACGAGGTAGGAGCCATCATGGGCCTGCCAGGAGATTCCGCCGGGCCACTCCTGGTAGGGCGTCCACCCTAGTTGCTGGGTGAGCCAGGCCCAGGATGGTAGGACTGTTGCCAGGGATTCGGTCCAGAGTTCAACGTGGTGGAAGCCGGAGCGGGAAACTGCCTCGTGGTGGCGCAGGTTGGGCGGGGTGCGTCCGTCCTTACGGAGCCTAGCGGCTATCACCGCGTCATAGGTCTGCCCAGCGTAGAGGAATTTCTCCCGCTCAATTCCTTCAATCTGGAACCCGGCTGCGGCGGCAACGGCTCCGCTAGCGGGGTTGTTGGCGCGATAGCCCAGCTCGAGGCGGCGGAGGCGGGGTGAGGGTAAGGACGCCAGCAGGCCGGTATCGAGAGCAGGTAGGGTAGGCACGGGGTTGGGCTCGCCCAGGGCCCAGGCGCACACCGCCGTGAGAGCCGCTTTTGTGTAGCCCTGCCCGCGGTAGGGGTCCGCTAGCCAGTAGTAGACCCAGGCCCTATCCCAGGCTCCGGTATCGCTGCGGGCCGTAAAGTTTAGCCCGATAAGCCCTGCGGGCCGTCCCTCGTCACTGAGGCAGAAAATAGCCCGGTTTTCAGCCGGCAGGTAGCTGGTTTCGATGAGGTTCCGGGCATCCTCTTCACTGGCGAGGGCTGGCATCTGCCGCTCCAGGCCTGAGGATGTGCGATAAATCGAGTAAAGGTCAGGGGCGTCGGTGAGCACCCAGTAGCGTAGCTCCATATGCCTCCTAGTGGTAGGTCAGGAGTGGGCCGGCGGAAGGCCCACTATTGCCCCAAAAGCTGTGCCCAGGGGTGAGGGAGAGTGCTTTCTTCATTGAATACTCCTTTCGGCGTTTCACATCAACTTACCAAAATAAGGTGGCTATTTTGTAAGTTTAATCAAGCAGTAAGTGAAGCAGGCTCACAGCGAAGCTGCTGGCGCGGGGCTGGCGTGAATCGCTCTTGTGAGCGAAGCGAACCGGGCGAGAGGGTCGGCAGCAAGCGTGAGCCTGCGGAACCTAATTGATCTAGGACTTGATGAAGCCGGGTAGACTAGGGGCGAAAACCCCACCCTTTCGCACCAGAAATGAGAGTGACATGGCTGAAGCCGTCAACACCCCGCACATTGCCCCGAACGGCGCTGAAATTGCCGAAACCATCCTGCTGCCCGGCGACCCGCTGCGCGCCAAGTTCATTGCCGATACCTACCTTGAGAACGTCGTACAGTTCAACACCGTACGCAATATGTTCGGCTTCACCGGCGACTACAAGGGCCAGCGCATTTCGGTCATGGGTACCGGTATGGGTATCCCTTCGGCCAGCCTCTACGCCCACGAGCTCATTCACACCTTTGGCGTGAAGAACCTGATCCGTATCGGCACCTGCGGTGGCATGGCTGAGGGCCTTGACCTTTTCGACCTGGTCGTGGCCTCAGCAGCTTCGACCGATTCTAACTTCATGCACCACTACAAGCTCCCCGGCACCTTTGCCCCCACCGCGTCCTGGCCCCTGCTGTCAGCTGTAGCTAAGGAGGCCGAGGCTCAAGGCAAGACCCTCAACGTGGGTAACGTGCTGTCTTCTGACGTTTTCTACCGCTCTGACTTCTCTGACGCCGCCAAATGGGCTGAGATGGGTGTGCTGGCTGTTGAGATGGAAACCGCAGGTATCTACGCTGTGGCTGCCGCCGCCGGTGTGCAGGCCCTCTCTGTTTTCACCGTCTCAGACCACCTTTTCAAGGGGGTTGAGACTACCGCCGAGCAGCGTCAGACCGCTTTCACCGACATGATGGAGCTCGTCCTACCCGTCGCTGCCAGCCTCTAACTTTTCTGTCAGGACGCCCGCGCCCCGCTCCCCTGCCCCAGGGCAGGAGGGCGGGGCGTCCTTATACGGAAATAGCTTCCAGAAGTTTATCGACTATAGTCGATAGGCTTCACGCGCCCAGTGAAACCTGACCGTTCATGCCGGCTCTGCCCTAAAATAGAGGGCAGTATGTCCAGTTCAGATTCTTCCCGCACTCCTGCCCAGCCCCTTTCCGCTATCGCCGCTGCTATGCACAGCGCGGGCGTCCGCGCATCCGAACCCACCAAACCCCAGACCGCCGAAAAGCGCGGCGACAGGGGGAAGCAGGCGTCCGGCCCTCGTGAAGGGGCGGACGCGCCCGTCCACTCCCAGCGGCGCGGCCGCAGCTCAGCCCCCCGGGGCAAGCGGGGCGGGAGGAAACCGAACCAGCGCCGCCCCTACACCCCGCTGATACCCAAGACCATCACCTATCCCGAGGCCCTGCCCGTCTCTGCCCGCCGGGACGACATCATGGCAGCCATTCGCGATAACCAGGTCACCATCGTCGCGGGTGAAACCGGCTCAGGTAAGACCACCCAGCTCCCCAAGATGCTCCTTGAACTGGGTCTGGCAGAAAAGGGCATGATTGGCCACACCCAGCCCCGCCGTCTGGCTGCCCGATCGGTGGCTGAACGCATCGCCGAAGAACTGGGGCAGACAATCGGCGAGACGGTGGGCTACCAGGTGCGCTTCACCTCAGAGGTGGGCGAAGGCTCCGCTATCAAGCTCATGACCGACGGTATTCTGCTGGCCGAAATTCAGAACGACCGGCTACTGCGCCAGTACTCGGCCATCATCATCGACGAGGCCCACGAGCGTTCCCTCAACATTGACTTCATCCTGGGCTATCTCAAGCGCATTATGCCGCAGCGCCCCGACCTGAAAATCGTCATTACCTCAGCCACTATCGACCCCGAGCGTTTCGCCCGCCATTTCTCCCCCAGCTTTGTGCCCGGTGTCGGCATCGTCGACGAGACCCTCAGCCCCGAAGAAAAAGAAATCGCTGAGGCAACCCTACCCGATGACGCCCCGCCCATCATTGAGGTCTCCGGCCGCACCTACCCCGTCGAGATTCGCTACCGCCCCTTAAGTGAACCCCGCACCGGCGATGGCGGGGAGGACGAGGCGGACGCCGGTGACGGCCTCGAGGACGACGACCGCGACCCCATTGAGGGCGTGCTTGACGCCATCCGGGAGCTTTCCGAAGAAGCCCCCGGCGACATTCTGATTTTCTTCTCGGGCGAGCGTGAAATCCGCGATGCCGCCGACGCTATCGAGAATATGGTGCGCTCCACCCGCCGCCTGGCCGACTACGAGGTACTGCCCCTCTACGCCCGCCTATCGATGGCTGAGCAGCACCGGGTTTTCAAACCCGGTGGCCGGCCCCGCATCGTGCTGGCAACCAACGTGGCTGAAACCTCCCTGACCGTGCCCGGCATCAAGTACGTGATCGATACCGGCACCGCCCGTATCTCGCGCTACTCCGCGCGGACCAAGGTGCAGCGCCTACCCATCGAGCGTATTTCGCAAGCCTCAGCCAATCAGCGCTCGGGCCGTTGTGGTCGTGTCTCTGACGGTATCGCTATCCGTCTCTACTCCGAAGAGGACTTCCAGGCCCGGGCCGAGTTCACCGACCCCGAGATTCTCCGCACCAACCTGGCCGCGGTCATTCTGCAGATGACCGCTATCGGAGTGGTCAAGTCCCCCGCCGATATTGAGAAATTCCCCTTCGTTCAGCCTCCTGAGACCCGCGCTATCAACGACGGTGTCAACCTGCTACGCGAGCTGGGGGCACTTGCTCCCCCCGGCCGTGATGGGGCGGACGCCAGCCCCCGCGATACGCGCGGGGCACGCGGTAGAGGGGGGCGGCGTCCGTCCTCACCGCTCACAGCCGCCGGGCGTGCCATGGCGGCCCTGCCCGTTGACCCCCGCCTAGCCCGCATGATTGTGGAGGGCTCCAAGCGGGGTGTTGCCAAGGAAATCATGGTGCTGGCGGCTGCCCTGACCATTCAGGACCCCCGCGAGCGCCCCGCCGAGCACCGGGGTGAGGCAGACTCCCTGCACGCCCGCTATAAGGATGAGAAGTCAGACTTCACCTCCTATCTGTTGCTGTGGCAGTACATCAACGAGAAGCAGGCCGAGCTGTCATCGAGTCAGTTCCGCAAGATGTGCCACCGGGAGTACCTGAACTTCCTGCGAATCCGAGAGTGGCAGGATCTCTTTGCCCAGCTGCGGGAGATTGGCCGGTCGGCCGGTATTAGGGTTGAGGGCGGGCGCGATATTGACCCGGCTGCCAGTGAGACCGAGGTGCACAAGTCGCTGCTCTCGGGTCTGCTGTCGCATATCGGTATGCAGGATGAGCAGAACCGCCACGAGTATCGAGGGGCGCGCGGTACCCGCTTCGCAATTTTCCCCGGCTCTGCCCTCTTTAAGAAGAACCCGGTCTGGCTGGTATCTGCTGAGCTGGTAGAGACATCCCGCCTGTGGGCGCGCGTGAACGCGCAGATTGAGCCCGAGTGGGTTGAGGAACTGGCTGGGCCCCTGCTCAAGCACTCTTATTCTGACCCGCACTGGTCTGCCCGTCAGGGCTCTGTGCTGGCCCATGAGAAGGTCACCCTCTTTGGGCTACCCATCATTGCCGACCGGCGTATCCAGTACTGGCGGGTTGACCCGGTAGCTGCCCGCGAGATTTTTATCCAGTCTGCCCTGGTAGAGGGCGATTGGCAGACCCGCCACCGCTTCTTTGCCCGCAACCAAAAGGCTCTGGCTGAGGTTGAGGAGCTTGAGGCCCGTCTGCGCCGCCGTGACCTGCGGGTTGATGACGCTGTCCTCTTCGACTTCTATAACGCCCGTATACCCGAGCATGTTGTCTCTGAGCGCCACTTTGACCGCTGGTGGAAGGAAGAGCGCCGGGTCAATGAGCACCTGCTGGATTTCACCCCCGAAAACCTGATTGACGAAGAGGCCGCCGATTACGACGAATCCCTCTTCCCCCGCACCTGGACAGCCCGCACTTCCGGCGGGGAGCTGGCCCTTGACCTGCGCTACGAGTACGCCCCCAGCGTGCAGATTGGTGGGGTGCGCTCCTCCCAGACACAGACGGACGGCATTGCCGTGCAGGTTCCGGTGCTCTTCTTAGGGCAGCTTGAACCGGCTCCTTTTGAATGGCTGATTCCGGGTCTGCGGGAGGAGCTGGTCACGGCCCTGATTAAGTCCCTGCCCAAGCAGATTCGCAAGAACTTTGTTCCGGCACCCGATGTTGCCCGTCAGGCCGTTGAGAAGCTCAACGCCGACTACTCCCCCGCTACTGACTCTCTCACTGAGGCCCTGGCCCTGGTGCTGCGCCGCCTGCGCGGGCACGTGGTCGACCCAGCCGAGTTCAACTGGGATGCGGTACCCGAGCACCTGCGCTTCACCTTCCAGGTGCGCAACCACCAGAATAAGATTCTGGGCGAGGGCAAGGACTTAGTGGAACTCCAGGGTCTTTTGCACGCCGAGATCCGCTCTGCCCTGGCAGCTTCTCTGGGTGCAAGCCCCGAGACCATGGGCAAGATGGCGGCCATGGCCGCTGGTGGTAAGAAGGGGCAGGACGCCCGCGGCGGCTCTGCGCCCTCTGCAGCTCCCAGCGCGGCTGGGGGCCGGGGTGCAGGTGCCAAGGGGGCACAGGCGTCCGCCCCGGAACAGGCGGCGGGCAGTAAAGCCGTGCGGGAGGTCTCGGGCCTGACCGACTGGCCGGAGCAGGATCTACCCCGTAAGGTTGAGCGCGTCATTGCCACCCAGACGGTGGCAGGCTACCCGGCCCTGGTTGATGAGGGGACGTCCGTTGCTGTGCGGATCTTCCCCACCGAGGCTGAAGCTACCCGGGCCCAGCGCGGGGGCGTAATTCGCCTGCTCAAACTCAATACTCCCTCGCCCGAGCGCTACGTCTCTGAGCACCTGAACAACCGCGAAAAGCTGGTCTTTACGCAGAACCCCCACGGGTCAATTGACGCCCTCATTGGTGACTGCACGGTAGCCGCTATTGACCAGCTGGTACCCGCTACCCCGCCTTTTACCAGGGCGGAGTACACTGCCCTGTTCAATAGCGTGCGGGCTGAGCTCATTGACACGGTCTTTGTGATGACCAAGCTGGTTGCCGATATTCTGTCGGAAACAGCTAAGGTTCAGAAGCTCATTAAGAAGTCCACCTCGCTTGCGGTCATTCACGCCATGAGCGACATGAAGAGCCAGCTGGAGAACCTGGTCTACCCGGGGTTTGTAACCGAGACCGGTGCGGTTCAGCTGCACCACCTGCCCCGCTACCTCAAGGCGATCTCCAAGCGCATTGAGAAGCTGGGGCCCAACGTCAACAGGGATAACCAGCTCATGCTGACTGTGCAGGACCTTGAGGACGCCTACGATAAGGCTGTGCAGTCCCTGCCCGGGGGCACGGTGCCGACTCCCGAGCTGGAGCAGGTGGGCTGGATGATTGAGGAACTGCGCGTGAGCTTCTTCGCCCAGGAACTTGGCACCGCCTACACCGTCAGTGAGAAGCGGGTGGCTAAGGCCCTGCGCGAGGCCATGGAGGCTATCAAGAACGCTTAGGCCCGCCCGTCCTTGCCATAGGTACCATCTACATCAGAAAAACCCACCTCGTTGGTGGGTTTTTCCGATTTTCCTGGTCATTTCTCTCTTCTAGATGTTCTCGGGTGCATCGGGGAAGAAAATATCCTCGATCCGGCAACCGAAAACCTCAGCGAGCTGGAAGGCCAGGGACAAGGACGGGTCGAAGCGTCCCTTTTCAATTGAGATGACGGTCTGGCGTGACACTCCGAGCACGTCGGCAAGCTGCTGCTGGGAGTAGCCCCGTTCAGTGCGTAGTTCTTTGAGCTGGTTCTGCACAGGCTATGCACCCTTACGCTTGTAGACCTGGTAGCTCATCAGGAAGACCAGCATGGCCAGCACAGTGACGGACGTCAGCAGAAGGGACGGCGATACCTGCCAGTCGAAGATAGCGAAAGCTCCGGCACCCAGCCCCATCGCTGCAATCATGAGGTGAAAGGTAGTTTCTGCTGCCTTTCCGTACCAGTGGTTTTCGATGCTGGATTCTGGGTTGCGGGTGGCTCCTTTGATGGTGTTCCGATCGACCAAAACTACCCAGAAGGTGGCGGCTAACACCGGAATAAAAGCTAACGAGACAACCGGCACCCACCACCAGGTGAATTGCTCAGAACTAATGACGATAATGCCCCAGGCCAGCAGCTGGGCCAGTGCAGTTGCACCCAGAATACTGACAAGTATCAGGGTTGCTTGGCTACCGCCGAAGCGAGAACGGCCCCAGGTGCTTTGGGTCTTGTTGATGCTCATATTATCCCCTTATGTAAAGTTTGCTTTACAGATGATGTGAAATAAACTTTACATACAGGTGCGAGACCATATCAAGTACGCTTTACTTATTTTTAGGCCGTCCCCCCCTACGCCCCAGGCACTCAGCCACTACACCAGAAAAGACCATCTACATCAGAAAAACCCACCTCGTTGGTGGGTTTTTCTGATGTAGATGCTACCTACCTGGCGGAGGGGCTAGGAAGCTACCGAGTCGCCGTAGCCCAGCTCGGTCAGGGCTGCCCTCAGCTTTTCAGCAGCCTCGTCCATGGCAGCTGCGTCGGGGTTACGGTTAGCCTGCTCGAAGGTGAACTCGCTCTGGTCAACAGCGGGCCACACATGAATATGGGTGTGGGGCACATCAAAACCGGCAATAATCATGCCCACGCGGGTGGGCTCAAAAGCCTTCATCAGCCCCTTCGACACCTTCTGAGCCACGTCAAAGAGGTGGGCAGAAAGCTCCTCGGGCAGGTCAACCCAGTGGTCAATCTCAGCCTTAGGAACCACCAGGGTGTGGCCGTACTGGAAGGGCTCGATGGTCAAGAAGGCAACTGCCTGCTCGTCCTCCCAGATAAAACGGCCGGGCAGTTCTCGGTTAATAATCTTGGTAAAAACAGTGCTCATGGGGCTTACTCCTAAATCTCTACAGACTGGCCGGGGGCCAGGTACTCAAAGGTGGTGCCGTACTTCTGACCAAAGTTGGTTGCGTGGCCAACAATCATGTTTCGACCGTTTTCAGCAAGCAGTGAATCGTGAATCTGGAAGGCCCGCGGGGCACGCACGGCGATAATGAAGTCAATGACCTCCTGGATCTTGTTCCAGGGGGCGTGAATCGGCACTAGCAGAGTACCCACCTCAATGCCGTGGGGCACCACAAAAGAATCCCCTGGGTGGAAGAGGTTATCGTCAATCAGGTATCCCACGTTATCGATCACCGGTAGCAGGGGGTGGATGACAGCGTGGTTGCCGCCGAAGGTTTTAATAGAGAAGGACGAGAGAGTCAGCTCCCCATCAGCTTCCACTGACTTTGCAAGAGCCTCGGGCAGGGCCGCCAACACAGCATCGACCACTGCGGCGGGGGCGTGAATGGTGACCTGCGGGTTTTCTCGCAGAAAAGCAACCACCTTGCCCTCATCGAAGTGATCGGGGTGCACGTGGGTGACCAGAATATGGTGGGCCCCGTCCAGCGCCTGCTCGACCTCGGAGAAGTTTCCAGGGTCGAGCACCAGCACGGCGCCGTCCTTTTCGAGCCTGACGCAGGAGTGGGTGTATTTCGTAAGTTTCATACCTACCACCCTAGTAGCTCCCACCACAGTCAGACTAGTTGGAGCTGACGGTTTCTTTCTACTGAACACATACGCTATTACCTGAAAACGTTGTTTTTCGCCCCGCGCGAGGGCCGCATCTGCCCCGGGAAACCTGGTGTACAGTAGGCACAGAGAGAGACCGATTTTAGATGAGGGAATGACCCGTGAACACCAACTCAGCGTCGTCAGCCAGCAAGCCCACCGAAGTCCGCAACACTAAACAGCGCCGGGCAGTCACCGCAACCCTCGAAACCCTCGAAGACTTTATTTCCGCTCAAGACCTGCACCAGCTCATGCTCTCGCGCGGCGATAAGGTGTCGCTGGCAACCACCTATCGTCTCTTGCAGTCCATGGTGGGCACCGGTGAGGTAGAGGCCCTCAAGACCGAAGACGGCGAAGCTATCTACCGCCGCTGCGACTCTGAGCACCACCACCATCACCTGCTCTGCCGTATCTGTGGGGCTGCCCGGGAATTTGAGATTCCCGAGCTTGAAGAGCTAGCCCTGGCGATTGCGGCAAAGAATGGCTACACCGAGGTCAAGCACGTCATTGAGATTACCGGGGTCTGCTCTAACTGCTCTGCCCACCAGCAGGGCTAGGTGCTACTGCGGCTTCAGAAGAGCGGACGCGCCCCGAGGCTGAGTAGCGCTGGCGGACGGCTCGCACCAGGCGGCAGACCACGAAGATGAGGAAGGACAGGGTGGTCACGTAGGGGCTGATAGGCAGGGAGCCTGCCAGAGCCAGAAGAATACCGCCCACCATGGCTGTTTCTGCAAAGAGCACTGAAAGAATCAGGGCACGCAGCGGTGAAGCTGTGATTTGCAGGGCTGCCGCTGCCGGGGTAATGAGCAGGGCAAGAACTAGCAGGGAGCCCACCACCTGCACCGACAGGGCGGTGGCAATACCCAGCACAATCATGAAAGCAATCGACAGGGCCTTCAGTGGCACCCCCTTGGCTGAGGCAACCAGCGGGTCAAGCGAGGCGAACATGAGCGGCCGCCACATGATAGCCAGAGCCGCAATAATCACCGTCCCGCCGATGATCATAGAGGTCAGCTGGGCAGAGTCAACCGAAACAATCTGGCCTGTTAGCAGCGAGAACTTGTTCGCTGCCCTACCTGAGTAGAGGGAGAGAAAGAGGATTCCCAGCCCCAGACCAAAGGGCATCAGGGCACCGATGATTGAATCGTTTTCGTGGGCCCGGGCGCCCATCAGGGCAATCAATAGGGCAGAGATAATAGAGCCCATCAGGGAACCGGTAACCACGTTATAGCCCAGGAGCAGAAAGAGGGCAGCTCCGGCAAAAGACATCTCGGCGATGGCGTGCACCGCAAAAGCGTGACGGCGGAGCATCACAAAAAGCCCTACAAAGCCACCGATCACACCCAAGATAGCCCCGGCGATAATGGACTGGCTCAGCAGGGCCACCAGCTCACCGTAGCGGTCAAAGACAAAGACCTTACCCATAAAGTCCGCAAAAGTCATCGGTTATCTACCCCCTTTCGCGGGTGCAAGTAGCTGGGGGTGGTCGGTTTCTAGGGCACAGTGGTGCTCCCCGTGCTCGCCGCCCACTACCACGTAGCGGCCGTTGGTCTGTATCACCGATACCGGGGTCTGGTAGAGGTCGGTGAGCACCTCGCTGCGCATGACCTGATCCACCGACCCCACGGTGAAGCGTCCGCCCGCGAGATAAAGCAGGCGGTCTACATGGTCGATAATGGGGTTGATCTCGTGGGTCACGAAAACGACCGTAGCCCTCTGATCCCGGTTGTAACGGTGAATCAGGTCTGAGACGGCGTACTGGTGGTTGAGGTCCAAGGAGAGTAGGGCCTCATCTGCCAGGATAATCTTGGGGTCATTGGCAAGGGCCTGGGCGATACGCAGGCGCTGCTGCTCACCGCCCGATAGAAGCCCCACCGGCACGTTGGCGTAGTCGCTGGCGCCGACCGCATCGAGCAGGGAGTCAACCTTCTCCCGGTAGGCCCGGGTCTTCACGCGAAAGCCCCAGCGGTGGCCATCCACCCCCAGCCCCACAAAATCGCGGGCCCGCAGGGGCATCTCGGTGCCAATCGCCTTCTGCTGGGGAATGTAGCCGACGCCGGGGTTCCCCAGGCGGGCGGGGGCACCCAGCACCGAAATTTTGCCGGCGCTCAGCTGGGTCAGACCCAAGATGACCTTGATAAAGGTCGATTTGCCCGAGCCATTGGGCCCCAGGACGGCAAAATATTCGCCCTGTTCGACGGTGAGGTTGAGGTCCTGCCACAGGGTACGGTGGCCAAAGGAAAGCCCGCCCCCGGTCACCGTAAGGGCGGGGGCGAGCTGGGTAGAAGAGTGAGCCATAGGCTTTATGCTACTGCCTTTTCTAGGTTGTCGATGTTCTGGGTCATCCAGTCCATATAGCCGGTGTTCTCGGGTAGGGTCTCGGTGAAGGAGACACTGGGAACTCCGGCTTCCTGGGCGAAGGTATAGATTTCGGTGGTCTGGGCGGTCTGGGTTTGCTCGTTGAAGGCCAGCAGGTCGATGCTACCGCCGGTGAGGGCATCCTTGGCTTCCTGTAGGGTCAGGGGGGCGATATCGCTTTCACTATCGACCGCTGCGGTCAAATCTGCCGGGGTGGAGTCGGTGAAGCCGGCGTCCTCCAGCATGTAGCCCGAGATGGGCTCGGTCGCCAGGTAGGTACGCTCTTCGGTGTCGATGGCCTTGAGACGGTCAAGTAGCTGGTCAGCGTCGGTGGAGAAGGCTGCTGCTGCGCTGGTGTAGGCGTCCGCGTTGGCGGGGTCGAGCTCGGCCAGGTCGGCTGCTACCTGATCAGCTACCTTCTTCATGGTGTCCAGGTCGTACCAGACGTGCTCGTTGTAGGAGTGTACGTGGTCAGCGTGGTCTTCACCGGTGGAGCTGTGCTCTTCTGCCATGTGGGCCAGGTCCTCGGCGCTAAAGAGGCCCGAGAGCTCTACTGCGTTCACCACGATCTGGTCGGGATTATCCGTGCCGGCCATTTCGGTGAGGAAGGTATCGTAGCCGCCGCCGTTGACGACGACCAGGTCAGCGTCTTTAACGGTCAGGCGGTCCTGGCTGGTGGCTTCGTAGGAGTGGGGGTCCACAGCGGTTGAGGCGATGAGCGGGGTGACCTCTACCTTATCGCCGCCGATTGCCGCCACCACATCGGCATAGACGTCGGTGGTGGTGACGACCTGCAGGGTTCCGGCGGGTGAGGACGAGGACGCGCTCGTCCCGCTTGCCCCGCAAGCAGAGAGGGCCAGCGCCGATACGGCAAGCAGTGAGACGGTGGGGAAAATCTTTCGCATGGTGCTGTCCTTTTATCTGGGATAAGGTTTAGGGCTTCTGCCAGCCTACTCCTTTCTGCGAACGGTTCGCAAATAAAAAGCAGGTACACCGCATCACACCCGCTCCCCACTAGAAAGACAAGGACGCCCACCCCTCCTCCCTGCTGCAGGACAGGGAAGGCGGGGCGGGCGTCCGCGCACCGGGTAAAACCGGTAGCTAGAGGAAACTAGTCAGTGCTGTGCTTTGAAGCGGCCTCCTCGCGGCGGCGCACGTGCTCCTGGGTGGTGTCCTTAATTTCACCCACCAACTCTTCCAGGATGTCTTCTAAGAAGAGCATGCCAACACTCTGGCCCTGGGCATCAACCACGTGGGAGACATGGGCCCGGTTGCGTTGCATGGTAGCCAGGGCGTCATCAATGTCGGTGTCAGGCTTGACGATTGACATCTGGCGCAGCTTGCTCCAGGCGATAGGCTGGTCCATGCGATCAGCCTCGTAGACCAGGGCATCCTTGATATGCAGGTAGCCCATGTAGGTGCCATCCTGCTCGTCCTTCATCACGAAACGGGAGTAGCCGGTGTGGGCAACGGCCCGTTCCAGCTCGGCCGGGGTACAGGGGAAGTTCATGGTGACCAGTTTGTCGTCGGGCACCATAATCTCAGCAACGGTTTTCGTGCTAAATTCCAAGGCGCCAGACAGCACACCTGAGCCGTCCTCAACCGTGCCCTCTGCTGTCGACTGGGCCACGATGTTCTGTAGCTCGTCAAGGGTGAAGGTTGAGGCAACCTCAGCCTTAGGTTCTACCTTCATCAGGCGCAGGGCGTGGTCAGCAATCCAGTTGACGAAGCCCACCAGGGGCTTGAGCACCCGTGAGACCGTGACCAGGGGCGGGGCAATCCACAGGGCAACGCCCTGGGCAGCCAGCGACACAGCCATGTTCTTGGGCACCATTTCGCCGAAGATAACGTGCAGGTAGGTCACCAGAAGCAGCGCGAATGCAAAGCCTACAGCGCTAGCCACCTCGTAAGGGATGCCCCAGCTTTCTAGGGGTGCAGACACCAGGTGGTGCAGGGCGGGCTCTGAAACATTCAGAATCAGCAGGGAGCAGACGGTAATACCCAACTGGCAGGTAGCCAGCATGAGCGAGACGTTCTCCAGCGCATAAAGTACAGTAACCGCGCGCTTATTACCGGTCTCAGCCAGCGGCTCAATCTGGGAGCGGCGGGTCGACATAACGGCGAACTCACCGGCCACGAAAAAGGCGTTACCGGCAAGGAGCACAAAGAGCAGGGCGATAGCTACCCAGTCGTTCATCGAGCCCCCTCCTTTCGAGCGGCGAGGTCATCTGTGGTGAGGGCTTCGGAAATAAAGCGGATGCGGTCAACCCGGCGCTGTTCCATCTTTTCTACGCGCAGGCGTCCGCCCTCAACGGGCACCACATCGCCGGTTTCGGGGACTCGGCCCAGGTGGTCCATCATGAAGCCGCCCATAGTTTCGTAGGCGGGGTCACCGTCCACATCGAGGGTACCGATGTAGTCCTTGACCTCGTCGGGGCGGAGCAGGCCCGAGAAGATGTAGTCCCCGTTGCCCACGCGCAGGGGGCGTTCGTCGAAGGAATTGGTGTCGTGTTCGTCGGAGACTTCACCGACGATTTCTTCAACCAGGTCTTCAAGGGTAGTGATGCCGGCAGTGCCCCCGTATTCGTCGAGCACCACGGCAAGCTGTAGGGCACCCTCGCGCAGCTGCATGAGCAGGGAGTCCAGGTGCACGGTTTCGGGTACCTGAAGCACATCCTCCATCAGCGTTCCGGCTTCCAGCGTGTCGCGCTTATCGAGGGGAAGGCCCACAGCCTTCTTCACGTGCACGACGCCCACGATGTTGTCCTGGTCTTCCCGGTAGAGGGGGAAGCGGGAGTGGCCGGTGGTACGGGCCAGCTCGATGACGTCGCTGACCGGAGCGGTATCTTCAAGCATGATGACCTTGCGGCGCGGGGTCATGACGTCGGCTGCGGTGAGCTCGGCGAAGGAGAGGGTTTTATCGACGAAGCGGGCGGTGTCGGAGTCCAGGGTGCCCAGGTCGGCTGAGCGGCGCACCATCGAGGAAAGCTCTTCGGGTGAACGGGCTGCTGAGAGCTCTTCCTTAGCTTCCATGCCGAAGCGGTGGAGCACCCAGTTCGCTGACCCGTTAGCGGTGCGGACGATGGGGCCCATCACCTTAGTGAAGAGCAGCTGGGCCGGGGCCAGGGTGCGGGCCACGCGGTAGGGCTCGGCAATAGCCAGGTTCTTGGGCACCAGCTCGCCGATAATCATGGAGAGCAAGGTGGCGATACCCATCGAGAAAATCAGGGTGAGTGCCGAGACCGCAGAGGGGGCCAGCCCCCAGGAAGCAATGGTGTCGCCGGCTAGGGCGTTGATACCACTGTCGAGGGTGTAACCAGTAAGCAGGGTGGTGATGGTAATACCCAGCTGGCAGCTTGATAGCTGGGTTGAGAGGGATTTGAGGCAGGCGAGCACTCGTTCACCTGCGGCGTCTCCCCTATCAATTTCTTGCTGGACCTTGGACTGGTCAAGAGCTACCAGCGAAAATTCTACGGCCACGAAGAAGCCGGTGCCCAGAATCAGGGCAAAGCCAATGAGAAGCAGGAGCCATTCCATGGTTTAGGCTCTCACCGCCTGCTGGGCTGGGCGCGAGTTGCCAGAGGTGCGGACGCCAGTGGTCGGGTTAAAGAATAATGTGCGCCAAAGCGCTCGTGAGGGCTGCGAAGATGCGCAGCAACTAGAAGGGTCTTCCATAGTGGTCAATTCTAGCGAATATCGAGCGGTTTACTCAGGGGGCTCCCTTTCACCACCTGCGAAACGCCAGCCTATTTCTACCAGACAGTCTCACGGTGAGATGTCATAGAAAGTAGTGCGTTGGACGAACCCCCAAAACACTTCTAAACTAGACAAAGATATGCGGTACATCACGCGCCCAATGTAGTGTGCGATGCCCGCCCACCTCGTGCCAAAAGCGGTTTTGGCACCCAGCAATCACAAAAGATGGAAGAGGCGTAAGAGAAGTGCCAACCCAGCCAGAACATACTGTTCCCGAAGAGTTCGCGGGTAACGAGTGGCTCGTCGAAGAGCTCTTTGAGAAGTACGAGCAAGACCGCAACTCAGTCGACGAGACGTGGTGGCCCCTATTTGACCAGTGGGCAGGCACAACCGGCAGCGCACCCAGCTCGCAGCAGGCACCGGCGCCCGCTGCAGCGTCCGCACCGGCCCAGGAAGAGCCCGTCAAGGCCCCCGTCCCCTCCACTCCCAAGACCCCTGCCCCTGAAGCTGACCCCACGTCAGCCCCGCAGGCAGCCCCCAAGGCAACTGCCCCCTCAGCGACCAAGCCCGCCGCCCCGAAGGAAGAACCCGTGAGCGACGCTCCCCAAGAAGACCAGATTGTTACACTGCGCGGCCCCGCCAAGGCGGTAGCCGCCAACATGGACGAGTCACTGAGCGTGCCCACCGCAACTACCGTCCGCGCTATCCCCGCCAAGTTGCTGATCGATAACCGCACCGAAATCAACAGCTACCTGGCCCGTACCCGCGGCGGCAAGGTCTCCTTCACCCATATCATCGGCTACGCCATCATCCGCGCCCTTGCAGCCTTCCCCTCCATGAACGTCAGCTACGGTGAGGATGCCAAGGGTAGGCCCGCCGCTATCCAGCACGCCCACGTTAACTTCGGCCTGGCCATCGACCTACCCCGCCCCGACGGTTCCCGCAACCTGGTTGTGCCCAACATCAAGGGCGCTGAGAAGCTTTCCTTCTCAGAGTTCTGGGAAGCCTACAACGACATCGTCAAGCGCGGCCGTGAGGGCAAGCTCGGCGTTGAGGACTTCGCAGGCACCACCGTCTCACTGACCAACCCCGGCGGTATCGGTACCGTCCATTCCGTGCCCCGTCTCTCTAAGGGCCAGGCAGCTATCATCGGTGCAGGTGCCCTCGACTACCCCGCAGAGTACCGCGGTACCTCAGAAAAGGTTATCGCCCGCAACGGTGTCTCCAAGATTCTGACCCTCACCTCCACCTACGACCACCGCGTCATCCAGGGTGCTGGGTCTGGTGAGTTCCTCAAGATTGTGGAGCACTACCTGCTCGGTGGCGACGGCTTCTACGACCAGATTTTTGAGGATCTGCGCATCCCCTTCGAGCCCGTCCGTTGGGCTCGTGATAACCAGGTCAACCCCGAAGCAGAAATTTCTAAAGTTGCCCGTATCCAGCAGCTTATTCACGCTTTCCGCGTGCGCGGGCACCTGATTGCCCAGACCAACCCCATCGGCTACCAGATGCTTTCTCACCCCGACCTGCGTCTGGAGAACTACGGCCTGACCCTCTGGGATCTTGACCGCTACTGGCCCACCGGTGGCTTCGGCGAAAAGGAATCCCTGCCCCTGCGCACCATTCTTGAGCTGCTACGCGAGGCCTACACCCGTACCCTGGGTGTGGAGTACATGCACATCGAGAACCCCGAAGAGCGCCAGTGGTTCCAGGACCGCCTGGAGCACGGCTACACCAAGCCCTCGCGCGACGAGCAGTTCCGCGTGCTGGGCACCCTGAACGCAGCCGAGGCTTTCGAAACCTTCCTACAGACCAAGTACCTGGGCCAGAAGCGCTTCTCCCTGGAAGGCGGCGAATCCCTGATTCCCCTGCTGGACTCCGTTATCTCTGAGGCAGCGGACGCCGGTCTCTCGGGCGTCGGCATCGGCATGGCCCACCGCGGCCGCCTCAACGTGCTGACCAACATTGCCGGTAAGTCCTACGCCCAGATTTTCCGCGAATTTGAGGGCCAGATGGATCCCCGTCTGACCGGTGGCTCCGGTGATGTCAAGTACCACCTGGGCACCGAGGGTATCTTCACCTCCCACAACGGCAACCAGACCCAGGTCTACCTGGCCGCTAACCCCTCCCACCTTGAAGCCGTCAACACCGTGCTTGAAGGGATCGTCCGCGCTAAGCAGGACACCCTGGCTGAGCAGGGCATCGGCAACTACCCTGTACTGCCGATCCTGGTTCACGGTGACGCGGCCTTCGCTGGCCAGGGCATCGTGCTGGAAACCCTGCAGATGTCCAAGCTTGAGGGCTACACCACCGGCGGTACCGTGCACATCGTGGTCAATAACCAGGTGGGCTTCACCACCACCCCGCGCGATGGCCGCACCGCAACCTACTCCACCGACATCGCCCGCATGATTCAGGCTCCCGTGCTGCACGTGAATGCCGATGACCCCGAGGCCGTCGTCCGCGCAGGCTCCATCGCCTTCGCCTACCGCCAGGCCTTCAACAAGGACGTCGTCATCGACCTGGTCTGCTACCGCCGCCGCGGTCACAACGAGGCAGACGATCCCTCGATGACCCAGCCCAAGATGTACCAGCAGATTGAGGAGCTGCCCTCAACCCGCAAGATTTACACCGAGGCCCTGGTCGGCCGCGGCGATATCTCCCAGGACGAGGCCGAGCGCGCTCTGAAGGACTACCAGTCCCGCCTGGAGCAGATTTTCACCGAGACCCACGAGGCCCAGTCCTCCTCCGCTCCCCTGGTCACCGCAGACGCTGCCGCTGTTTCTAACATCGAGCGCCCTGCTGCCCAGCAGAATGAGGACTCCGTTCAGGTTGCTGGCGAGACCGCTATCTCCGCTGAAACCCTGGCCCAGATTGGCCAGGCCTTCGGTAAGATTCCCGAGGGTTTCACCGTGCACAAGAAGCTCAAGAAGCTGCTTGAACAGCGCGTCAAGATGTCGACCGAGGGCAACATCAACTGGGGCTTCGGCGAGCTTGCCGCCTTCGCCTCCCTGCTACTGGAAGGCCGCGATGTGCGCCTGACCGGTCAGGACGTCCAGCGCGGCACCTTCGTCCAGCGCCACTCCGTGCTCCATGACTCTCTGACCGACGAAGAGTGGAACCCCCTGGCCAACCTCTCAGAAAACCAGGGCAAGTACTTCATCTACAACTCCCTGCTCTCCGAGTACGGCGTCATGGGCTTCGAATACGGCTACTCCGTAGAGCGCCCCGACTCCCTGGTGCTCTGGGAAGCCCAGTTCGGCGACTTCGCCAACGGCGCCCAGACCATCGTTGATGAATTCATCTCGTCAGCAGAGCAGAAGTGGGCCCAGCGCTCCTCACTAGTGTTGCTGCTCCCCCACGGTTTTGAGGGTCAGGGCCCTGACCACTCATCGGCCCGCATGGAACGCTACCTGCAGCTGTGCGCCGAGAACAATATGACCGTTGCTGTTCCCTCGACCCCGGCTAACCACTTCCACCTGCTGCGCCGTCAGGCCCACTCCCGCCCGCACAAGCCGCTGATTGTTATCACCCCCAAGCAGCTGTTGCGCCTCAAAGCTGCTACCTCATCGGTTGAAGACTTCACCAGCGGTAGCTTCAAGCCCGTCATCGAGGACCAGGGTAACCTGAACCCCGCTGACGTGACCCGCCTGGTCTTCGTCTCAGGCCGTCTCTACTACGACCTGGAAGCAGAGCGCGCTAAGCGCGGCGATAAGAGCACCGCAATTGTGCGAGTCGAGCAGCTCTACCCCCTGCCGTCCGCAGAGATCAAGGAGCAGATTGCCGCCTACCCCAATGCGGAACTGGTCTGGGCTCAGGATGAACCTGCCAACCAGGGCCAGTGGCCCTTCATGGCGGTCAACCTGCTCCCCCAGATTGACTACCGTATGAAGCTGATTTCCCGCCCGGCAGCCGCTTCCCCCGCAGCCGGTACCGGTAAGCGTCACCAGCGCGAGCTCGATAACCTCATCTCCGAGGTATTCGACCGCTAAAGCAGGGCACTCGCTCAGCTCCCAGTGCCCGAATCTTGCCCGTCAGGATTCGAGCACTGCCTGTTTGCGGTGCGCCCACCGTGCGCTGGCAGGCTCCAGGGTTTAGACTGGTACAGAACGAACGATACCATCGTTGCGGGGCGAGCTAGCCCTCAACCTTGTAGAAAGAAACACGTGGATCAGCGAAAAATTCGACTTGTAGCCGTTGGCGATGATCTGCTCGCAGGCGTCGGGGACCCCCGCACCCTCGGGTGGTTCGGGCGCGTTATGGCGCGTACCCCTCAGACCTCTGCCTCTATCTCTGCCTATAATCTGGCAGCTCCCGGCGAGGGCAGTGAACAGCTTAACGCTCGCTGGTTTGAAGAAGCCAGCCGCCGCTTTGCCCAGGGCCACGAAAACCGCCTGGTCATTGCCCCCTCAACCTTCGACATCGACCTGGGTCTCACCAGCGCCCGCTCCCGCCTGAACCTGGCGAACATGGTTGATATGGCCTCCCAGAACAATGTGAAGGTTCTGGTTGTTGGCCCCCCGCCCACGCTCGATGCCGAGCGCAACCGCAAGATTGCCGACCTGTCGGCAGCCTACGCCGATGTGGTGACTCGCCGTAACCATGTCTACGTTGATACTTTCAACCCCCTGCTGCATCACGAGCAGTGGCGCAATGACCTGGCATCGAATGACGGCCACCCCGGCCAGTCCGGCTACGGCCTGATTGCCTGGCTGGTTCTGCACCGCGGCTGGTACAACTGGCTTCAGATTTCAGAGCCCGTTTAAGGAAGCCCCTGACCGGTGCCTGCCCCTGTGACTAACCCGGGGTATGCAAAGCTAGCCAAGGTATGCGAGAATGGTGAGAAGTGCCTATTCTAAGGTGCTATCGACCATTTGTGCTCCGTTATCCTGACGGGCACTCCACCTTGATCAAGGAGGCTCTCATGAGCAAGCGCGGTCGCAAGCGTAAGGATCGCCGTAAGGGTGGCGCTAACCACGGTAAGCGCCCCAACTCATAAGGCAATCAACAAGGGCCCCTATTCGCAGAAGCGAGTAGGGGCCCTTTGCTATGGGCTAGTTAGCTGCCGGGTGCCCTCCGGTATGGATGTCGTCGATGCAGGCGCGGATACGGCTTTTGAGGTCGACGGGGGCGGTCTCCTTGCAGGTGCGGCGCACAGCTTGGCGGATGATGCACTCTAGGTCGTATTCCTTGGCGCAGGTTTCGCATTCGGCCAGGTGGGCTTGGAGTTCTTCGAGGTCCTGGCAGCTGAGCGGGTCGTCAATGTAGGTGTAGATCTTGGCCAGGCGCTCTTCGCAGGGGGTAGAAGGGCTCGGGTTGTGTACGGCGGTCATGGGTGGCTCCTTTCTTAGGCCCTAGCGGTTTGGCGGGCGCCGGCCTTGCCGGTGGTCGTGGTTTTGATACCGCGTTCGGCGGCGTAGTCGGTGAGTTTGTCTCTGAGGAGTTTGCGGCCGCGGTGCAGGCGGGACATGACGGTGCCGATGGGGGTGTCCATAATCTCGGAGATTTCTTTGTAGGAGAACCCTTCGACATCGGAGTAGTAGACGGCCATGCGGAAGTCTTCGGGGATGGACTGCAGGGCCTCTTTGATATCACTGTCGGGCAGATGGGCAAGAGCTTCGTTTTCTGCCGAAGGTAGGCCCTTGGAGTCGTGGGCTCCGGCCTGGGCTAGCTGCCAGTCTTCAACGGTGTCGGTGTTGGCCTGGTAGGGCTCGCGTTGGCGTTTGCGGTAGACGTTGATGTAGGTGTTGGTGAGAATCCGGTAGAGCCAGGCTTTGAGGTTGGTTCCGGGCTTGTACTGGTGGAAGGCGGAGAAGGCTTTCATGTAGGCCTCTTGGACAAGGTCTTCGGCGTCCTGCGGGTTGCGGGCCATGCGCAGGGCGGCGGCGTAGAGCTGGTCTACGTACAGTAGGGCTTCTCGTTCGAAACGGGCTTTGCGCTCGGCGTCGGTTTCGTGGGAGCGCACATCGGGTTCGGTGCCTTCGGGGGCGAGGACGTCGGTGGTCGGCGCAGGTTCAGTGCCGGGGGCCGGGGGTGTGGCTGTCATTTCCCTCCAGATGTGCTGTGGTCTTTTGTCTTACTGTACCTGCCAATGGGTGCGACTACGTACCGAGTACACCAGGTATAACGGCAGCTAGCGGCACTTATTCCCCAGCACCAGAGTAATTTTGCGCTGGTGGTGCAATAAAGTGGCTAAACCCACCAGTCTATATGTATGCTTAGTAGTGTTAGGTATCTGTGATACACCGCAAAGGGGCCTCACACCCCGTGAAGGAGGAACTCATGTCTTTGGTTCGCCGTTTTGCTCGCCCTCTGCTGGCTTCAAGCTTTATTATCTCGGGTGTTGACCGCCTGCGTGACCCCGAATCGTCCAAGCACCTGGCTAAGGTGGTTAACCTGGCTGCGACTTCTGCCCCTCAGCTTTCTGTGCTGCGGGGCCAGGAGAAACTGGTGGGTCAGGCTTTGGCTGGCTCTCAGGTAGCTGCCGGTGCCCTCTTTGCCCTGGGTAAGCTGCCCCGTCTTTCTGCGAGCGTCCTGCTGGCTACCGGTGCTATTAACTCCTACGTTGAGTACCGCGCTACCGAGGCTGAGACTAAGGAAGAGAAGACTGCCCGCCGCAATGCTGCTGTGCTCAATGGTTCCCTGCTGGGCGCTATTGCTATCTCAGCTGTTGACACCGACGGTAACCCCTCACTGGCCTGGCGAGCTTCCAAGCTGGGGGATCAGGTAGCTAAGAAGTCCCATCAGCTGGCATCCGATGTTCAGGATGCCGCTTCTGACGCCCAGAAAAAGGTTGAGGGCCTCTTCGCCTAAGCTGGCCCCTACCGGGTGTAAGACCCCGTGAATTTTCGATAAACCCCGCGCTATTTCGGTGCGGGGTTTTCTTGTTTACTGCCCCGCCCACCTAAAATAGGGAGGGAGTACGCCGTGATAACTGATACCGAAGTAGGTTTTATTTGTGGTTGATGCGACCAAGCAGCCCCTAGTTACCGATGGAGACTGGCTAGCGCCCACCGTTACGGTGCCCGGCGGCGCCCATGCCCGGGTGGAGATTCCCGGGTCTAAGTCGCTCACCAATCGTTACCTGCTGCTGGCGGCTTTAGCCGATAGCCCCTCGGTGATTCATGCTCCCCTGCATTCGCGTGATTCGCAGCTCATGGTGGCTGCGCTGACTGCGCTAGGGGCCCGTTTTGAAGAGATTGAAACCGGTAGTGCCTTTGGCCCTGATCTGCGGGTAACCCCCCTAGATTTTTCTGCGACCGATGCCCGTGAGGCCTCCATTGATGTGGGGCTGGCAGGTACCGTCATGCGTTTTGTGCCCCCGGTAGCTGCCCTGCTACCCGGCACTTTCCATTTCGATGGCGATGAGCATGCCCGGGTGCGCCCCATGCTGCCGGTGATTGAGGCCCTGCGGGGCCTGGGGGTTGAAGTTGAGGACGCCGGTCGCGGCTCCCTGCCCTTTACCGTCGTTTCTGCCGGTTCGGTGCAGGTGCCCGAGCTGACCATTGACGCTTCGGGTTCTTCCCAGTTTGTCTCTGCCCTGCTGCTGGCTGCCTGCCGTTTTGAGCGGGGCCTGGTGCTGCGGCACGAGGGTGGACCGGTACCTTCGATGCCCCACATTGAGATGACCGTTGAGACCATGCGTGAGCTCGGTATTAACGTTGACTTTAACGGCACCGATACCTGGACGGTTACCCCCGGTGGCTTCCCCGGCTTTGAGGTCACCGTTGAGCCCGATCTTTCGAACGCTGGGCCCTTCCTGGTTGCTGCGGTAGCCACCGGAGCCTCGGTGACGGTTCCGCGCTGGCCCGAGTCCACTACCCAGGGTGGGGACCACTGGCGAAAGATTCTGCCGCTCTTCGGGGCTCAAGTAGAGCTAGCCGACGGAAGCCTGACCGTCACCGGCACTGCCGGCGGCGCGGCGTCCGGCCTGCCCGGTGTTGAGCTAGATCTGGCCGAGGCCGGTGAACTGGCCCCTACCGTTGCTGCCCTCATCGCTCTCTCGCCGGCGACCAGCGTCCTTTCCGGTATTGCCCACCTGCGCGGCCATGAAACCGACCGGCTTGCCGCCCTGACCGCCGAGATTAACCGCCTGGGCGGTTCCGCCGAAGAAACTGCGGACGGTATTCGCGTCACCGCCCCCGTAGCTCACGGGGCCCTCATGCGTACCTACGCCGACCACCGCATGGCAACCGCCGCCGCCGTGATGGGTCTGGTGGTGCCGGGCATCGTGGTTGAGAACGTTGAGACCACCTCCAAAACCCTGCCCAACTTCACCGGACTGTGGCAGAACATGCTGGATCAGTGGCAGGCAGGTGCCGCCTAATGCGCCGTTCCTGGGATGAAAGCGATGTGCGCGTCCGCCCCAACAAGAAGGGCTCCCGCCCCCGCACCAAGGACCGCCCGGCCCACAAGGACGCCGAACTCGGCCGCATCATCACCGTAGACCGGGGTCGCTACACCGCCATCCTCGATGAGGGCAAGAGCAGCGAACGGGTCGTCACCGCCGTACGCGCCCGCGAGCTACGCCGCTCCCCCATCGTGGTGGGCGACAAGGTTGCCCTCGTGGGTGATACCAGCGGCAAGCCCGATACTCTAGCCCGCCTCGTCCGGATCGAGGAGCGCACCAACCTGTTACGCCGTAGCGCCGACGATACCGACCCCGTCGAGCGCGTCGTCGTTGCCAACGCCGACAACCTGGTTATCGTGGTCGCCGCAGAAAACCCCGAACCCCGAACCGGCTTTATCGACCGGTCCCTAGCCGCCGCCTTCGACGCCGGGCTCACCCCCATTCTCTGCATCACCAAGACCGACCTCAAACACCCTACATGGCTGCTGGACTACTACCGGGACGTTGAGCTCACCATCTTGCTGTCTAAGTCCAAGGACGGCCGCGCCCCCAGCGAGGAAGGCTCCGAAGGGCTCGACACCACCCTAGTTGAGCAGCTCTCTGAGTATCTCGACGGCTCGGTCTCTGTGCTCCTGGGCCACTCCGGCGTGGGCAAATCAACCCTGGTCAACGCCCTGACCGGGGCAGAACGCGCCACCGGCCACGTGAATGCTGTAACCGGACGCGGCCGCCACACCTCCTCCTCAGCCCTGGCCCTCCAGCCCCAGAATTCAGCCCCCGGCACCTGGATTATCGACACCCCCGGCATCCGTTCCTTCGGCCTGGCCCACGTCGAGCCCGATACCCTGGTCGCCTCCTTCACCGACCTTGCCCCGGGCTCAGCCAACTGCCCCAAGGGCTGTACCCACTCAGCGTCCGCCCCCGACTGCGGCCTGACCGCCTACGTCGAAGCGGGCAAGGCCGGCCCCGCAGGCCCAGAACGCCTCGAATCCCTGCGCAAGCTCCTGCGCGTCGACGAAAAAACCGGCGACACCGAGAAAGAACTCGGCGTCGTAGACCTCTAAACACACCAAGGCACACGAGACCATGACTAACTACACCGACGACCTGCGCCTGGCCCACATCATGGCTGATGCGGTAGACCGCCTCACCCTGGCCAAGTTCACCTCCCACGATTTCGCTGTCGATACCAAACCCGACCTCACCCCCGTCACCGACGCCGACCGCGAAGCCGAACAGCTCATCCGTTCCCAGCTATCCCGCGTCCGCACCCGTGATTCAGTGCTGGGTGAAGAATTCGGGGAAACCGGGTCTTCCCCTCGCCAGTGGGTCATCGACCCCATCGACGGCACCAAGAACTTCGTACGCGGCGTGCCCGTCTGGGCTACCCTTATCGCCCTGCTCGACCACGGTAAGCCCATCGTCGGCGTCGTCTCCGCCCCTGCCCTCCAGCGCCGCTGGTGGGCGGCCGAAGGCACCGGCGCCTACACCGGCCGTTCCCTCGCCAAGGCCACCCGTATCTCGGTCTCCTCCGTTGCCCAGCTCGAAGACGCCTCCCTCTCCTACTCCTCCCTCACAGGCTGGCGCGATTTGGGCCTGCGCGATAACTTCATCGACCTGACCGACACCGTCTGGCGCACCCGAGCCTACGGCGATTTCTGGTCCTACATGATGGTGGCAGAGGGCGTTGTCGACGCCGCCGCCGAACCCGAACTTGGCCTCTACGACATGGCCGCCCTGGTCCCCATCGTGACCGAAGCAGGCGGACGCTTCACCTCCCTAGCAGGAGCGGACGGCCCCCACGGCGGCAACGCCCTAGCCACCAACGGCCACCTGCACGAGGCTGTTCTTTCCTACCTGGGAACCGACAAGACCCTCTAAAGCTGGGCTCTCTCACAAGACCGGGCTAAACGCTTCAACCTAAACCAAGGGCCCCGAATCCTACATCAAGGATTCGGGGCCTTTGGTCTGAGCGGTTTCTTCTACTGAACTACTTCTTGCGCTGGTTCAGAATCGAAATCTGCTCGTTACTGCGATCGTTCACGGCCTCAGTATGCACCTCAGTCTTACCGGACTCAGAGGGAGCTGAGTACTGCAGGAACTTAGGCTGGGCAGGAATCTTCAGCTGAATCTTCGACTGCTGGGTACGCTGCTTCGACAGGTCCACGCTGTAGAGCATCGACACGGTCTCCTCGCGGATACCGCCCATCATGCTCTGGTAGAGTGCATACCCCTCACGCTGGTACTCCACCAGGGGATCACGCTGGGCCATGGCACGCAGGCCAATGCCTTCCTTGAGGTAGTCCATCTCGTAGAGGTGCTCAGGCCAGCGCTTACCAATGACCGAGAGCACCACGCGGCGCTCAATCTCGCGCATGGCGTCCTCACCCACGGACTCTTCGCGCTCGCCGTACTGCATCTCAGCGTCAGCCAGTACTTCCTTCACGATCTGGTCGCGGGTGACCTTGGTCTTGTCGCCAGCTTCTTCAGCCAGGTCTTCGGGGGTGATGGTAACCGGGAAGATGGTGCGCAGGTTCTCCCAGAGCTTCTCGAAGTCCCAGTCCTCAGCGTGGCCTTCGCCCACCTGGGCATCAATTGCTGAGGTGATAACCTCGGTGCGGAACTGGGCAACCTGTTCCTTGAGGTCATCCCCTGCCAGAATCTGGGCGCGGTCCTTGTACATGGCCTCGCGCTGGCGGTTGAGCACATCGTCATACTTGAGCACGTTCTTGCGCTGCTCAGCGTTGCGGGCCTCAACCTGGCCCTGGGCGTTGGCGATGACGCGGGAAACAATCTTAGCTTCCAGAGCAGTATCGTCGGGGGCACCGGCCATCAGGCGGGCAGCTGCCTGGCCGTTGAAGAGGCGCATCAGGTCGTCAGACAGTGACAGGTAGAAGCGGGACTCGCCGGGGTCGCCCTGGCGGCCCGAACGTCCGCGCAGCTGGTTATCGATGCGGCGGGACTCGTGACGCTCGGTCCCCAGCACATACAGGCCACCCAGGTCTTTAACTTCTTCGTGCTCGGCAGCAGAGGCCTGCTCTGCCGCAGCAAGCACCTCGGGCCACTTAGCCTCGTACTCTTCGGGCTTCTCATTGGGGTCAAGACCCAGGGTCTTCATGGTTTCAACGGCCTCGAACTCGGGGTTACCACCGAGCATAATATCGGTACCGCGGCCTGCCATGTTGGTCGCCACGGTGACGGCACCCTTGCGGCCGGCCTGGGCCACGATGGCAGCCTCACGGGCATTGTTCTTCGCATTGAGCACCTCATGTCGAATACCGGCCTTCACCAGGAGCTTAGACAGGTACTCGGACTTCTCAACGCTGGTGGTACCTACCAGCACGGGCTGGCCGGTAGCGTGGCGCTCTTCGATATCTTTGACCACCGCGTTAAACTTGGCGATCTCATTCTTGTAGACCTTATCGGGCTGATCAACGCGCTGCTTTTCCTTGTTGGTCGGAATCGACACGACACCCAGCTCGTAGGTGTTCATGAATTCAGCAGCCTCGGTTTCAGCGGTACCGGTCATACCCGAGAGCTTGTCGTACATACGGAAGTAGTTCTGCAGGGTCACGGTCGCCATGGTCTGGTTTTCAGGCTTGACCTCGACCTCTTCCTTGGCCTCAATGGCCTGATGGATGCCGTCGTTGTAGCGGCGGCCTGCCAGAATACGGCCGGTGTGCTCATCAACAATCATGACTTCGCCGTTCATGACGACGTAGTCCTTGTTGCCCTTGAAGAGTTCCTTGGCCTTAATAGCGTTGTTGAGGAAGCCAATCAGGGGGGTGTTCTGTGCTTCGTACAGGTTATCGATACCCAGGTGGTCTTCAACCTTATCGATACCCGATTCGAGCACACCCACGGTGCGCTTCTTTTCATCGACCTCGTAGTCTTCGCCGGCCACCAAAGTACGGGCGATACGAGCAAATTCGTCGTACCAGCGGTTGGCTTCGCCCATGGCGGGGCCAGAAATAATCAGCGGGGTACGGGCCTCGTCGATCAGAATGGAGTCAACCTCATCGACGATGGCAAAGTTATGGCCGCGCTGCACCTGTTCCTCTGTGGTCCAAGCCATGTTGTCACGCAGGTAGTCGAAACCGAACTCGTTGTTGGTGCCGTAGGTAATATCGGCTTCGTACTGCTTACGGCGCACATCGGGGGTCTGGTTCGCCAGAATAACGCCCGCCTCCATACCCAAAAACCGGAAGACTCGGCCCATCAGGTTAGCCTGGTACTCAGCCAGGTAGTCGTTGACGGTGACCACGTGCACGCCCTTACCGGAGAGGGCATTGAGGTAGGCAGGGGCGGTGGCGACCAGGGTCTTACCCTCACCGGTTTTCATTTCGGCGATATTGCCCAGGTGCAGGGCTGCACCACCCATGAGCTGCACATCGTAGTGGCGCTTGCCCAGGGTTCGTTTTGAGGCTTCGCGGACCACAGCAAAAGCTTCGGGGAGCAGAAGGTCCAGTGACTCGCCGTCCTCAACGCGCTTGCGGAAGGCGTCGGTCTCAGCGCGTAGCTCTGCATCGCTCATCGCAACAAAGCTGTCTTCGAGTGAGTTCACTGCATCGGTGTAAGCACGCAGCTGCTTGAGGACTTTTTGGTCTCCGCTGCGGAGTAGCTTTTCCAAGAGAGATGCCACTGAAGTTTGCTCCTTGATTGGTTTGGTATGGGAGGTGGGCAGGGTGAGCCCACCGTGCTCACTCTATTCTAGTTTAGTCCGCAAACGGACTGGGGCCGTTCACCTGTGGGCTTGACGGGCCTACCTTTTAGATTCACAGGGGTAGGGCCGGGCACAGGGCAAGGCCCTCTGCGCTCCCCTACCTGTGGTAGGGGTATGGCAGAGGGCCCTAGGCCGGGCGGGTATCGACCTTAGACGGTACCTTCTTCGAGGGTAATGACGCCGTAGGACCAGCCCTTGCGGCGGTAGACCGCTGCAGGGGATCCGGTTGCCTTATCGACATAGAGGAAGAAGTCGTGGCCAACCAGCTCCATGCGGTCAACCGCTTCTTCAGGGGTCAGGTGGTCGGCAGGGAAGCTCTTCTGACGGATTTCGATGGGCGAATCTGCCTCTTCGTGCAGGTCGTATTCGCCAGCAAAAGCTGCTTCTTCAACCGGCAGGTCCTCGGTCTGAATTTCGGTGAGGGCAACCTGGTCGGTGATGACAGGCAGTGAGCCAGTGGCTTCTGAGACCGAGATGGGGTGCTTGCCCCCCGCGCGGCGGGTCTTGCGACGGTCGCGGGCGCGGCGGAGGCGTTCTAGGAGCTTGCCATAGGTTTCGTCGAAAACTGCGAACTTATCTTGACCGGTTGCTTCTGCTCGGAGCACGGGACCGCGGCCGATGACGGTGATTTCCACTCGAATCGCGGCGGGGCCGTTCTGGCCTTCCTTGGTGAACTTGACTTCGATGTCGGTTACGTTGTCACCGAGGGCTTCGAACTTGGTGATTTTACTTTCAACGTGTTCCTGCAGACGTTCACTTACTTTGACGTTGCGGCCGGTGATGTTGAGTTCCACAATTCCCTCCATTCTCAGGGGGTGAATACCCGACCCTGTGACTGCCGGGTATTGGGGAATCTATCTTGTGGATTCCTTAACGCCACTCTACGCTCTTTTGTGGTCTAAGTCATTTTTTTAAGCCTTTTACGGTTCTTTTCGCAGGAAGGACTCAGTATTTTGGTGTCCCACCTCATCCTGTGTGATATGACTGCCGCTTGGGAACATAGGCAATTGTTGCCCCGCCCAGCACGGTGGCGCCCTGGCTGGTCAGCACCCGGTGGCCCTCCCGTAGGGAGGCTCCGGTGGTGAACACATCGTCAACCAGCAGGCAGCGGGCCCCCTCTAGACGGTAGTAGCGCCCCAGCTGGTGCAGGGCAGGCTTACCCAGGGTAAGTTTTCCCTGCATCTGCCGGTGGCGCTCTTCGAGGCCCAGGGTTTTCTGGGCTTGGGCACCTTTGGCACCGCGCATTCCCCGCTTCCAGGCAGGAACCTGGGCGAGCGCGTCCGCTACCTTGACCGGTGCCGGGTAGCGCAGGAGGGGCGGAACCGCGCGGGCTAGGAGCGGGGCTGGGGCATAGCCCCGCCTGCGCACCGAGGCCCGGCTGGAGGGCAGGGGTACCAGGTAGATGGGCTCAGCGGGCGCCAGTTTGCTCTCGCTCAGCTCTAGAAGGCAGGTCACGGCCCGGGCCAGGGCCGAAGCGAGATAGGAGCTCAGGTCAGTGCGTCCGGCGTCCTTATAGGCCAGGACGCAGCGCCCCAGCTCGTGCTCGTAGCGGCCAGCAGACACCACCGGCAGCTGCGTGCCGGGCAGGGTGATGGTCTGTAGGTTGAGGGTGGCCAGGCGCACCAGCCGGGCGCAGAGGGGGCAGAGGGCAGCGGACGCCAGCATGCTGGGTCCGTAGGTCTGGCAGCTGGCGCAGACCCTGGGAAAGAAGAGTTCTGCGGTCTGCCGCCAGCTGGTCAGCATATCGGGCAGAAGAGGGTGGGCGGACGTCATACCCCCAGTCTGGCGGGGTCAGGCGGCTACCTACCAGGGCTGGGGATAAGTGGTCCAGACCACTTCTCTTAGCCGGCGTAGTTGATTTCGCTGAGGCTGCTTTCAATGCGGGTCCAGCTCAGCCCGGCTACGATGTAGAGCCCGCCATCCCTGGTTATCGCAACTGCCTGGTCAATACCGTTGCCGGTGACAATGCGGGTAATGCCTTGCAGGGAATCGTACTGGGTGTTCTCGCCGGTCAGTGAGACCAGTTCGGTCTGGGTGGTGTCGGTGTTCCAGAGGAAGACCTCCACGTCGCTGGCCCATTCAGCCCCGCGCGGGTTAATCTCTGCGCCCAGGCGCACCGGGTCAAGGAGCTGGGTGGGGGTACCGTCTGCCGACCGGCGGATAGCCGAGACCCAGGCCCCGTAATTGCTACCGTCGGCTGCCGAGGTGACCAGTACGGCCCGGCTACCGTCGCGGGCGATAGAAATGCTCTGCAGGAACTCCCCTTCGATCCAGCTGGTGACCTCGCGGGCAGCGCTGTCTTCCTGGCCTGCGGCGATAACCCGAACAGAGCCGTCCTGCTCCCCCACCCAGAGCCAGTTCTGGTGGTCAAAACAGGGCGCTAGCACGTGGGTTCCCCGGTAGACCGAGCGGGCACCGTTGGAGTTAGCCAGCCAAATCTCGTTCTGCCCTGTGTTGGTGTAGGCGTAGTAGTTACGGGTGTAGTTCATGGCGGGCAGGGTAATGAGGGCCTGGGCCGAGGTCTCTACGATGGTCTGCTGGCTGGCAGTATCGTCCAGGGCTGCCCGGGCGATCAGGCGGTTATCTTCGATACCCACGATGTTGCTGGCGACTTCGGGGTTAACTGCCGGTTCCCGGTAGTTCTCGAGGGTGGGGGCCGCAAGGATCTGGTCGTTGATGGTGAGCTGCACCGTGGTGACCGAGGCAAGGTTGGTGAGGGTCTGGGTGAGCTGGGTACGTAGGCGCTCGGTTTCAAGGGCGCTGGCTGCGGTGAGGGAAGTACCCCCGGAGAGCTGGATGTCAGCCACCCCGTTTTCGATAGGGACAGAGTTTCGGGTCAGGCTGGTATCGGCCGGTACAGCGGTCACCACAGCCCCGGTGAGGTAGGGGGCCGGCCCTTCAAGGAGTACCCTCACCAGGGAGGTAGCTACCGTGGTGCGTTCGGCGAACCAGCGCACATCGGGCACAGCGTAGGTATAGGTGGGGTCGTAGAAGTAGAGGGTGAAGGGGTTGAAGACGTCCGCGAATTCGTTCCTGCTCAGCACCGTTCCGTCGGGAGCGGAGGAGATACGCCACTCCCCGTCGACCTGGCGCAGGGTGAACTCTACCTCGGTATCAGCCACTGTGGTGTAGGAGGTAGCCAGGCCCTTATCGTCAACCAGGGTGCTCGTGGGCACGGTGACCAGGTAGCTTGAGTCGTTGACGGAGGCCGTGGTGAAGGATGAGTTGTAGACCAGGGTGCGCCCGTCCGGCTTCCAGGACTGGGCCAGGTCTTCGGTCAGGTAGAGCCTAGCTACGCTGTAGTCGTCCTTCACCCCTACCCCGGCGTGCAAGAAGCCCTCAATGATCTCGGTGGGCCGGGCCCCGGGGGTGGGCCCTTCAGGTGAGTTGCCGCTGGTGGAGGTGCTGCCCGTAGCCTGGGGGTCGGCGTAGTGGTTGACTTCGCCGTCGGTGGGGATGGTAGCGCAGGCGGTGAGGGTCGCGAGAGAGCTCAGGGCCAGGCCAAGGGCTGACCGGCGGGAAAGGTTAGGGTTCAACGGTGGGCTCCGAGGGGTTTGAGGCGTCGGGGTTCGCGGTCGGGGTGGCACCGGTAGCCGGAGCGGACGGTGCGGGTAGCGGCTCGCCGCTCAGCAGGACCGGGGAAGGGCCCATGGGCACATCCTGGTCAATGGGGATGGTCATGCGGAAGCTGGCCCCCTGCCCCTTAATACCCCAGGCTTCGAGGGTTCCCTGGTGCAGGCGGACGTCCTCGGCGGCGATAGAGAGCCCCAGGCCGGTACCGCCCAGGGTGCGTTTGCGAGAAGTGTCAGCCCGCCAGAAGCGGTTGAAGACCTGCTCGGCTTCTTCGGGGCTCAGGCCGATACCGTGGTCACGCACGGCAACGCCCAGGGTACTTTCGGTGGCGTCCACGTACACGTCGATGGGCTGACCCTCGGAGTGCTCTACGGCGTTGAAGAGGAGGTTTCGTAGCACTCTTTCGATACGGCGGTGGTCCATATCGACCATAATCTCGGTGTGCTCGGTGTGCACGGTCAAACTGGTGTTGGTGCGAATCAGGTGGGGCTCTACGGCCTTGAGTACCTCATTGAGCACGGTTATGAAATCAACCGACACCGTATCGAGAGTCTGGGAGCCGGCATCGAAACGGGAGATTTCGAGCAGGTCAGCCAGCAGGGAGTCGAAGCGATCCACCTGGTTATAGAGCAGCTCGGTGGAGCGCTTGTAGAGGGGCTCCATGTTATCGCGGTTATCGTGCAGCATATCGGCTGCCATGCGCACCGTTGTGAGCGGGGTACGCAGCTCGTGCGATACGTCAGACACAAAGCGCTGCTGCATGGTCGACAGCTTCTCAAGACGAGAAATCTGGTCTTGCAAGGAGTCCGCCATACGGTTAAAAGACATACCCAGGCGTGCCGTCTCGTTCTGGCCGCGCACCAGCACACGCTGATCCAGGTCACCGGCTGCCAGTTTCTCAGCGGTAATAGCGGTAGAACTAATCGGGCGAATCACGAAACGGGCAATCATCCACACGATAGTCAGAACCACCACCAGAAGCACACCAAAACCCACCCAGACCACCAGGTTGATGTACTGCACAGTCGCCTGTGAGGTCGACAGGTCATAAATCAGGTAGAGGGAATAGTCAGGGTTCTGAGGTATCGAGATACTGGTGCCGACCACCAGAACCGGGGTGCGGCGTCCATCCGCTGAGGTAATACTCGAAGACTGCCAGTAAATACCCGTGCCCTCACTCACGCTCTGGGCGAGCAACTGGGGTACATCGCTGACCGTGACCTCGCTACTCTGGGCCTGCTCCACGATAAAGCCATCGGTGGTAGCGTTCACGTCCTTAAGAAGCACCCAGTTACGGTTGCTATCGGCTCTACTGCTCTCAAGTACGGTCAAGAAACGCGAAACATCGCGCTGAATCTCGGTGCGGCCGGTGGCGTCAGAGCCATTGATGAGGGTCTGCACATTACTAAAACCGGCCGATGACTCTTCCAGGGCCTGCTCCAGGTTGCCGCGGAAGAGGGAGTTAGCGATCTGGTGGGAGATAAAGGACCCCACAAAGATGAAAGCAACTAGCAGCAGGCCAGCAGCAGCCACTACAGCTCGAAACTGGAGGGACTGCTGCCAGAGCCTGCGGGCGCTGGCCAGGGGCCCGCAGGCCCGGGAGGGGCCTGCAGGGGCAGTAGTCCGAGCGGACGCACGAGGTAAAGTACCAGCCACGGGTTAACGGTGGCCTGCTGCGGCCTTGTAGCCCACACCGCGCACGGTCAACACAATCTCGGGGTTCTCGGGGTCGCGTTCAATCTTGGCGCGCAGACGCTGAATATGCACGTTGACCAGGCGGGAATCGACGGTCTTTTCATAGCCCCACACATTGCCCAGCAGGGCCTCGCGGGTCATGACCTGGCCGGGCTGGCGGGCCAGGTTCGCCAGAAGTTCAAATTCAAGGGGGGTGAGCTGAATGTTTTCGCCCTCGCGGCTCACCGTATGACCCGCCAGGTCAATGGTGAGATTACCGATACGCAAAGGTTCGTTATGGCGGTCTTCGCGCGGGCGCAGGCGGGCGCGGACTCGGGCCAGCATCTCAGCGGGCTTGAAGGGCTTGGTCATATAGTCATCGGCGCCAGCCTCTAGCCCCTTGACCACGTCCTCGGTATCACCCTTGGCGGTCAGCATGATAATGGGTACGTCTGACTCCTCGCGAATCTGGGTGCAGACCTCAATGCCGTCCATGCCCGGCAACATGAAGTCCAGCAGAATCAGGTCGGGGTGGTGGGTAGCAAAAGCCTCAAAGGCCCGGTCACCGGTGTCGCAGAAGACCGTCTCGTAGCCCTCCTGTGCCAGCACGATACCGACCATCTCTGACAGGGCATCGTCGTCGTCAACTACAAGAATGGTTTCTTTCACGGTGGGTCTCCTGGTGAGGTTCACAATGGGCCTCCCCCTAGTGTACCGGGGTTAGGCGGTGAGCCGGTTTAGGCGTCTTGGGCGATTTCAGACAGGGCACGGGCTGTCTCGGTCAGGTGCCCCAGAACGGTAGTAGCCCGCTGCGGGTCAGTGGCAGCCAGGCTACCGGTTTCGGTCAGCACCAGCTGGTTGAGAAGCTTCTTCCCCAGACCAAGATCCGACCAGGTACGCCACAGCCCTCGGGCCAGGTCGCCAGCAGGCACCCGGACCAACGGATCAACAACCTCTAGGTAAAGCCCCCGCCCAGCTTCTAGGCGGGGGGCTAGGGCCTCCCAGGCTGAGGTCGGCTGGCCCACCATCGACAGCAGGGGGGTAGAAAGAGTCTGCCTGACCTCAGGGTGTAGCTTCACATAATCAGTCCGGGTGACCACCTGAGCACCCAGGCCCTCTAGCTCCTCGTGCAGAGCCCCCAGCAGGGCCACCAGCTCATGACGCGGCACAGCCCGCAGGGTACGGTAGCCGCTAGAGGTCGGCAGCTGGCCTGCCGCCACCTCAACGAGCAAGGGCTCTTCTACCTGCACCAGCACCTGCGCGCCAGGCACAGCCTGACGCAGCAGCTTCACCACACCGTGAAAACCAGCCCGCAGGGCCTCGGCAAGATCGCGCCGAGCACCATGATCTGAGAGGACGCGCTCGCCACTGGTTAAGTAGGTACTGGCAGCTAGGCTCAGCGGCCCCAGCAGACGCAGCTTGATGGTTCCGGGGGCAGCCCCGCTTTCCTTCCCCACGACGTCCGCCAGGATATTGATATCAGATTCCAGAAGCGACCTGGCGGCGTCCCCCTCAGCAGCATAGCCGCCCGTGAGCCGCCAACCTGCGGCAGTGCCGTCCGCACTCAACCCTTCTAGAGCTGCAATAGACCGTGCCAACAGGGTTGCCCGGTAGCCCCGGTCAGCCAGCTCCGGCAGATAACTAATATGGGGCTCCCCCAGCTCACCGCGGACACGGGTCACCGCATCGAACACATCGTCCCCCGCCCAGGGGCCAAGGCCGGTAGCCCTAACCGTCAGGTGCTCTTCAAAGGTCAGCGGGCTCTCTAAGTCCTTGCGGGCAGCCAACATTTCGGCGTCAGTCGGCAGGTAGAGGGCAGGGCGAGCAGGCCTAGAAGCAGGCATAGAGGTAACTCTTTCTGCCACCTACCGGTGGCTGTAGCATTGCGGACTGAAAGTTGAGCGGCTAGGACTTCTGTTCGGTCTCAGCCGCAATCTTCTCGTGGTGCCTTATCACCTCAGAAATAATGAAGTTCAGGAACTTCTCGGCAAACTCCGGGTCAAGGTGGGCAGCTTCAGCCAGCGAGCGCAGGCGCTTAATCTGGGCTTCCTCCCGCCCCGGATCTCCCGCCGGCAGAGAATGCTCAGCCTTGAGGCGGCCGACACGCTGGGTTGCGCGGAAACGCTCAGCGAGAATATGCACCAGGGCTGCGTCCATGTTGTCGATGGTCTGACGCATAGTGAAAAGTTCTTCCAGGACGGCCGGGTCGACCCCAGCCATCGAGGTGGCACGGGTATCGAAGTCAGCGTGGGCCTGCACGTCGTGGGCCTTCGGAGTTGTGTTCATGTGTTTAGTCTAAAAACCTCAGGTGCTGTTTGCAGGAACAAGCCCACAGATTTCACCTTGTGGACTTGTCACGGTATGCCTAGTTAGCGGTGATATCAGACCGGTCGAGGCTGTAGGCGCGGGCGATGGTGGACTGGCCCAGCACGCGGGTGCCCTGGTAAATCACCATGGTCTGCCCCGGAGCAACACCGCGCAGTTTCTCGTGCAGGCGCACCACGGTTTCCAGGCGCAGGGCCCCGGGCTCAGCGGCTTCATCGTCTGCTCCCCATTCCAGGTGAGCGGTTGAGGGCACCGGGTCTGCGTGAGCTCGTACCTGGGCGGTGACCTCAAAGGACGCTGAACGGGCACCTTCTACGGGCTCTTCGGCCAAGAAGGCGGCAGCTTCTTCTACGGGCAGACCGGCCCAGGTTGCGCGGATACCGCGGATCTCGTCAATTTCGAGCAGGTCCTTACCGCCCACGATGACCTCGTTGGTCTTGGGGCGGATTTCTAGCACGAAACGGGGCTTACCGTCGGGGGCAGGGTGCCCAATGGCCAGACCCTTGCGCTGGCCCACGGTAAAGGCCTGGGAGCCGCGGTGCTTGCCGAGCACGCGTCCGTCCGTGTCCTTGATATCGCCCTCGGTCATGTCGATGTGCTCTTCGAGCCACTCGCGGGTGTCGCCCTCGGGAATGAAGCAGATGTCGTAGGAGTCGGGCTTCTGAGCTACCGAGAAGCCGCGTTCGGCGGCCTCGGCGCGTACCTCGTCCTTGGAGGGGGTATCGGCCAGGGGGAACCAGGCGTGCTTGAGCTGCTCGTGGGTCAGCACACCCAGAACATAGGACTGGTCCTTGGCCCAGGTCGCTGCGCGGTGTAGCTCCCGGTTGCCGTGCTCGTCCGTGATGACCTTGGCGTAGTGGCCGGTCACTACCGCGTCAAAGCCCAGGGCCACGGCCTTCTCCAGCAGGGCCGCGAACTTGATTTTCTCGTTGCAGCGCATACAGGGGTTGGGGGTGCGGCCGTGCTCGTACTCAGAGATGAAGTCATCGACAACGTCCTCCTTGAACCGCTCAGAGAAGTCCCAGACGTAGAAGGGAATTCCCAGCTGGTCGCAGACCCGGCGGGCGTCCATGGAGTCCTCGATGGTGCAGCAGCCGCGGGAGCCGGTACGCAGGGTGCCGGGCATGCGGGAGAGTGCCAGGTGCACGCCGACTACCTCGTGGCCAGCCTCGACGGCGCGGGCGGCGGCAACGGCCGAGTCCACGCCACCGCTCATAGCAGCAAGAATTTTCATGGTTAAGTCCTATATCCAGTAATTGTTGAAGTTTTGGGCGGTGGGTTTGGGCGGTGGGTTTGGGCGGTGGGTTTGGGCGGTGGGGCGGGCAGGCTACCCTGGCCGCTGGCTCGGGGCTGGCGTGAATCGGGCGAGCGCCCCGCGCGAGTCCCGAGAGGGTCGCGGCCAGGTGCCTGCCCGGCCCGCCGTCCTCCCCAACATTCCCAGCGGTCGGTCAGCCGCGTCCTGCCCTCGCCCAGCCGGGTTTAGTTCCAGTGGGTCGCGGCCAGGTGCCTGCCCGGGCTACCGCCTTATCGAGCTAGTTCCAGCGGGCGGCGTCCGGGGCGTGGCCCGCCATACCTGCCTTTTTAGCTTGGGCCCAGGCGCCGGGGAGGGCGTCGAGAAGGGCGGTGACGTCGTCCTCGGTGCTGGTGTGCCCCAGGGTGAAGCGCTGGGCGCCGCGGGCCTCGTCCTCGCTCAGCCCCATAGCCAGCAGAACGTGGGAGGGGCGGGGCACCCCGGCGTTGCAGGCTGAGCCGGTGGACGACTCCACCCCTGCCATATCGAGCAGGAAGAGCAGGGAGTCGCCCTCGCAGCCGGGGAAAGTGAAGTGGGCATTGCCGGGCAGGCGGCTGAAGGCGCCGACTGCTCGGTCCTGGGGGCTTTCGGGGGCGGCCCCGCGCAGCTGGGCTTCGGGAACAGCCGCGAGGACGCCCTCGATCAGGCGGTCCCGCAGCTCGGCCTGGCGGCTGGCTTCGGCGAGCAGGTTCTGCCCTGCTTCGGCAGCTGCTGCGCCAAAGCCCGCGATGGAGGCAGCATCAATGGTTCCTGAACGCACGGAGCGTTCCTGCCCGCCGCCGTGGAGTACGGGCATGAGCTGGGCACTGCGGGTAGCGATGAGGGCGCCGATTCCCATGGGCCCGCCAATTTTGTGGGCTGAAATCGCCATGGCAGTAGCACCGGACTCCTTGAAGTTTACCGGCAGGGTGCCAAAGGCCTGGACGGCATCCGTGTGAAAGGGAAGTCCAAATTCTGCAGCTACCGCAGCGATTTCTGCGACGGGCTGCACGGTGCCCACCTCATTGTTGGCCCACATAACGGTCACCAGGGCAACCGTCTCTGGGCTCTCGCCCACCGCCTGCCGAACCGCTTCGGCGCTGACTACACCGCTGGCGTCCGGAGCTACCCAGCTCACCTCGGCCCCCTCGTGAGCCTGCAACCATTCAACGGCATCTCCCACCGCGTGGTGCTCGATGCCCGAAACAACAATGCGGGTCGCATGCGGGTTGGCTTCGCGGCGTTTCCAGTAGAGCCCCTTGATGGCCAGGTTATCTGCCTCGGTACCACCGGAGGTAAAGATAATCTCGGCGGCATCGCAGCCGGCAACCCGCGCGATACGTTCGCGAGCATACTCGACGGTAGCGCGAGCAGAGCGGCCCGCTGAATGCAGGGACGAGGGGTTGCCGCCAATTTTCATCTGCTCCACCACGGCGTCGATAGCCTGAGGGAGCATGGGGGTGGTGGCGGCGTGGTCCAGGTAGACCCGGGGCATGGGCGCTGGCCTTTCCGTGGCGGGCGGTCAAAACAATTCAGCCTTCCATCATACTCCCCCGCTCTTAGGGCAGGCTATGGACTGCTTCACCCTCTCAACAGCTCCCAGTGCACTTTTATTTCGCGGCGGGCGCGTAAACTGTTGGGGTGTTCAAGATTCTTTTTTATACCCCTGAAATTCCTGGTAATACCGGTAACGCGATTCGTCTGGCCGCTATCACCGGTGCAGAGCTGCACCTGGTCAAGCCCCTGGGCTTTAACTTCGAGGACGCCAACCTGCGCCGGGCTGGCCTCGACTACCATGACCTGGCGGTCATGACCGTGCACGAGACCCTCGAGGATGCTTGGGAGACCCTAGCCCCGGCCCGCGTCTTTGCTTTTACCACCACAGCCACTACTAACTTCGCTGATATTGCCTACCAGGAGGGGGATGTGCTCATGTTCGGCCCCGAATCGGTTGGGCTGCCCGAGCACGTACAGAACGACCCGCACGTCACCCAGCGGGTCAAGATCCCGATGGTTCCGGGCCGCCGCTCCCTCAACCTGGCCAACAGCGCCTCGATTGCGGTGTTTGAGGCCTGGCGCCAGCACGGCTTTGCCGGTGGGGTGATTTAGTCACAAAAGTAGGCTCTGCAGGGCTCACGCTCGCTGTCGACCCTCTTGCCTGGTTCGCTTCGCTCACGAGGCAATTCACGCCAGCCCCGGGCCAACAGCTTCGCTGTGAGCCTGCAGAGCCTTTTATGAAAGAATCGCTAGCTGTTAGCGGCGTTCCCCAGGGTCACGGTGACCTGCTGGGTTGAGCCGTTGCGCTCAACGGTAAGGGTGACGGTGTCACCTGCTGCTGCCTGGCGGACGGCGGCGGTCAGCTCGCTTGCCTCGCTGATGCTACGCCCGTCAACGGCGGTGACCACGTCGCCTGATTTCAGGCCGGCAGCTTCGGCAGCTCCTCCGCCGGTGACCTTCTGAATCAGGGCACCGTCACCGAAGGCTTCGGATGAGTCGTTGTTGGCGGGTGAGGTGGAGACGGTAGCTCCCAGCATGCCGTGGGTGGCTGAGCCGTTATCGATAATTTCCTGGGCTACCCGCTTGGCGTAGTTGATGGGGATAGCGAAGCCAACACCGATGTTGCCGCTGGCGGAGGTGCTGGATGAGTCGGTGGAGGCAATGGCCACGTTGATACCGATCACTTCACCGTTGGAGTTGATGAGGGCACCGCCGGAGTTGCCAGGGTTCACCGCAGCATCGGTCTGGATGACGTTGATGGCAATGGTGGAGTTTGAGGTGGTGCTCTGGCTCTGCTGGCCGGGAATCTCAAACTGGAAGGGTGAGCTGCCGAAGGGGTCGGTGGTGCTGCTTCCGGAGTCAGCGGTGGACTCATCGGCTGCCGATGAGGCTACCTCGATGGTTCGTGCCAAGTTCGAGACGATACCGGTGGTCACGGTGTTAGACAGCCCCAGGGGTGCACCGATAGCTACGGTGGTATCGCCAACGTTCAGGGCATCAGAGTCGCCCAGGGTGGCGGGGGTGAGAGTCAGGCCGCTGGTGCTATCGAGCTTGATGACGGCCAGGTCGCTGGTGGGGTCGGTACCGACTACGGTGGCGGAGCGGACGGTGCCATCTGCTAGCTGCACTTCAATGGAGGCGTTAGCGGTAGCCCCGTCGAGGGTGACCACGTGGGTGTTGGTGAGAATGTGCCCCGCGGTATCGAGAATAACGCCGGAGCCGGAGCCAGACGCGTTCGATGAGGTCGCTGCGATGGTGACGATAGAGGGGGTTGCCTTGGCAGCAGCAGCGGTAATAGCGTTGACGGAGTCGGTGTTATTGACGATGGTGGTCCCCGAGCTGGTAGTTGTGATGCTTGAGGCTGCACCGGTTGAGGTTGCGGCTACTACCCCACCGCCGATACCGCCACCGACCAGGGCAGCGATAGCAGCTGCTGCCAGGACGGTACGAGTTGCGTGTTTGCCCTTATTCTGTTCGGGCTGGTCGGCAGGAGCAGCGTAGTTGCCGGTGTAAGCGGTAGCGCCTGCATAGGCGTAGGCCCCGGTGGCAGGAGCCTGCTGGGCAGCAAAAGCGGTGGTGGGGGCGTCCTGGCTGGAGGTGCCCGCGGCAGAGGCCGCAACCTGCTGCTGGTTCATCGGAACGGTACAATCAGCGGACGACGAATCGGGAGTGGGTTCCCATGAGTTCTGTGACATCTAAGCAGCTTTCTTTCGAGATCTTTTGAGGTGGGCACCTGTTCAAGAGGTGCGCCTGCGGTGTTTTCTTAGCTCCCACTATGCGCTATAGGTCTGTGTTAGAGATGAAGCAAAGCTGTGTGTTTGCTGTACATAGAGCTGAGGAGTACATCGCCCTGAGCTGAGGGTGAACGCCGTCAGCTACCTCAAAAGAGAGCGGGGTGAGCGGGGCTACAATAGTGCTCAAGTACCGCTGACCTCTAGAAGAGAGACCCCATGTCACGCAAACCTGCTACCACTGCCCTGCTTGTCCTTGCTTTGGCGCTGGGAGTATCGCCCGCTGCCCTGGCAGCGGCTCCCTACGATTTGGACGCCGGGGTTCGGGTCAGCGACACCACCTCCTCGCTGGGAGACACAAGTTCGCTAGAGGACGCCATCAGCCAGCTTGCCAGTGATGAACAGGTCAACCTCTTTGTTGTGACCATTGACCACTTCGAAAGCCCCAGCTCCTCTTCGGAGTGGACCCGTGACTTTGCCACCCTCAACAATATGGGCACCAACGACGTGGTACTGGTCATCGCCACCGAAGCCCGCCAGGCCTACTTTATGGCCGGCTCCACCTCGGTTCTTTCTACCAGCCAGCAGGAGAAGATTTATCAGAATTACATCTACCCTGAGCTAGCGAACTCCGACTACGAGGCCGCTGCGCTGGCTGCGGTCACCGGTATCGAGTCTGAACTCGGTTCTGCTTCAGCGGTATCAGGTACTTCGGGGACGCTCGTGGGTGGCGCTACCCTCCTGGGTGTAGCCGCCGTCGCTGGCGGCGGGGCCTGGGCTTTTAGCCGCTCACGGGCGTCCGCGCGTAAAAACACCGGCGGCAGCCGCAGCGGGCAACCCACCCCGTCCCAGCCTCTACCTTCCATTGAAGAGCTGCGTACCCGGGCAGGTGCCCAGCTGGTCGCCACCGATGACGCCATCGCCCACTCCCAGCAGGAAGTTGAGTTCGCCCGGCTGCAGTACGGCGATGACGAGGTTAAACCCTTCCTAGATGCCATCGAGGCGGCTAAGAACCACATGCAGCGTTCCTTCCAGCTGCAAAAACAGCTGGACGATGAAATCCCCGATACCGAAGCTGACCAGCGGGCCTGGCTGAACGAAATTCTTGCCCGCACCGAAGACGCCCAGAAGGCCCTCAACGAGCAGGTTGCCAACTTCACCAACCTGCGCAAGCTCGAAGAAACAGCACCCCAGGCTCTCGCCACCCTCAGCCAGGGCATAGCCTCAGCAGCCCCGCTCTTTCCCGCCGCCCAGGCAGCCCTCGACCGCCTCGGTACCCTCTACTCCCCCAGCGCTTTCGGGGCGGTGGCAGATAATATCAGTGAGGCCCAGGCTCGCCTAGACTTTGCCCGGCAAGAGGCCAAGGAGGCAGAAGACTTGCTGGGCACCCAGCGAAGCCAGGCCATTCTTGCCCTGCGCGCGGGTGAAGAAGCCCTGGGCCAGGCCAGGGGGCTGCTTGAGTCTATTCATCACGCTGAAACCGACCTGGGCAAGATGGCAGCTTCACTCGATAACGCCCTGATTTTGGCTGACCGCGACGTTGCCCAGGCTCAGGAGTTAGCCCGCACAGGGGCAGGAAGTAGCAGCCAGCTCTCCGGTGCAGCCGCCGGGGTGCAGGCCGTACTCGGCCAGATTCGAGCCGAACGCCGCGCCGGGCTGATTGACCCCTACCTGCTCAACCAGCGGCTCCACGAAGTACGGTCAGACCTAGATACTGCCCTCGATGCGGTGCGCCAAACCCACGAACAAGAGCGCAGCGCCCGTGAAACCCTGGGCCACACCCTGGTGTCTGCCCAGGCCCAGGTATCGTCAGCCAGCGAATACGTCTGGGCACGACGGGGCGGCGTAAAAGCCGAAGCCCGCACCCGCCTCCGCGAGGCAGAACGCCACCTCACCGAAGCCCAGCAGCTCCAGCACAGCGATCCCATCACTGCCCTGTCCCACGCCAATGACGCTATCCGCCTCGCCGGGGAAGCCCAGCGTATCGCCCGTTCCGATGTGGACCGCTTCAATCAGCGCAAGGGCTACTCCGGCGGCGGCAACTACAACTCAGCTATGCTGGGCGGCATCCTGCTCGGCACCCTACTCGGGGGTAGCAACCACAGCTCTGGCGGCGGCTTCGGGTCAGGTGGATTTGGCTCAGGCGGCTTTGGCGGCGGTATGGGCGGCGGCACTTTTGGCGGAGGCTTCGGAGGTGGAGGCAGCTGGGGCGACGGCGGAGGTGCCGGAGGCAACTTCTAGGCCACCGGCGTCCGTGCGTCTCTCTCCTCTTTCTTACTCACACACGGCCCAGTGCCTGTGCACAGGCTTAGTTTTCGCTGACAACGTACTAACCACAAGGTGTGGCAGACCACCATCTGCCCCAAGCCTTGACAGAATAAGAGAAGGCACAGCAAGCCCGCTTATGCTTTCTTCATCCACCGAAAGGTACCCTCATGGCTAAGCAGACCATTTTCAGCCGCATCGCCCAGCTCACCAAGGCCAACATTAACGCCCTGATTGACGCCGCTGAAGACCCCCAGAAGATGCTCGATCAGATGGTGCGCGACTACACCAACAACATCGCCGAAGCAGAACAGGCTGTCGCCCAGACTATCGGCAACCTGCGCATGCTCGAAGAAGACCACGCCGAAGACCTGCGCGAAGCAGACGAATGGGGTGCTAAGGCCCTGGCCGCCTCTAATAAGGCCGACGAGTTCCGGACGGCAGGCGACACCGCTAGCGCCGACAAGTTCGATAACCTGGCCAAGATCGCCCTGGGCCGCCAGATGCAGGCGGAGAACGAAGCTTCAGCGATCAAGCCCCAGATTGAGTCTCAGACCGCCGTGGTTGAGCAGCTCAAGACCGGCCTGACCCAGATGAAGGAGAAGCTGAACGAAATCAAGCGAAAGCGCGATGAGCTCGTCGCTCGCCAGAAGTCAGCTGCCGCCCAGTCCCAGGTCAACGACGCCCTCAAGGCCTTTGACGTCATGGACCCCACCAGCGAGATCTCCCGCTTTGAAGACAAGGTACGCCGCGAAGAAGCCCTCGTACGCGGCCAGCAGGAGCTCGCAGCGTCCTCCCTCGATGCCCAGTTCAATGACCTTGAAGAACTTGGCCACCAGTCAGAGCTCGAAGCCCGCCTAGCAGCCCTCAAGGCCGGCAAGCAGTAAACGGACTCAACAAGAGTCACCCTATACAGCGGGGCCCACCTCCCAGGAGGTAGGCCCCGTTTCTTATATCTACGGGAGCTAACAGCTCTGCATTAGTCGATACTGACCGCAGTAGCTAGGGGCGGTCTGACTGGGTGCCAATCTGGCCGGTAATCCTGTGGAACAGCATATCGAGGGCCACCACGTTGACACCTTCGGGGATAATCATGTCTACGTGGCGCTTGGATGGCTCCACATGCAGCTCATGCATGGGCTTGACGGTGGTGAGGTACTGGGCCTCAACCGACTCAATAGTACGACCCCGTTCGATGACGTCGCGGCGCAAGCGGCGCAGGATGCGCACATCGGCGTCCGTATCTACAAAGAGCTTGATATCGCACAGGTCGCGAATTTCAGGCTCAGCAAAAATCAGGATGCCCTCAAGGATGATGATGGGCTGGGGTTCAACGATGAGAGTCTCATCTGACCGGTTGTGGTCAGCAAAATCGTAAACGGGGGTCTCAATGGTCTGCCCCTCGATGAGGGCTTTGAGGTGGGTGACCAGAAGACCATTATCAAAGGCCTCGGGTGCATCGTAGTTCAGCAGGCAGCGCTGCTCATAGGTGAGGTGGTCATTGCGCTTGTAGTAGTTATCGTGATAAATCACGCCTACCTGGCCATCAAACTTTTCAAGCAGCGAATTGGTGAGGGTGGTCTTGCCGGAGCCGGTGCCACCGGCGATACCGATAATGAGGGGTTTCATGTAAGTGCAGCCCTATAGGTCGAAGTATTACTGCTATCTATTGTGGCATGTCCCCTTGGGGACAGAATCTACCGGGCGTTGTCCCCAAAAAACTGGTAGCTTTGTCCCCAGCAGCAAACCAGATATTTCACGGGTAAATTTTTAGCAAACTCATTTCCTCAGTATTTTCCCAAAAACAGGGCCTACCTGCCCAAACGATCATATTTTCAAGGAGACCAGCAGTCGGGGGGACAATTTTTTGGCCACCACCTGCCCTTTAGGGGACAAATATGTGTATAGTTGGGTACAGCTCATACAGGACCACCGACCGCTTGAGGAAGAGCACCATGATTTTTGCACACTGGGCAACCGACACCTACACCAGCGCTTCGCTGGGCTCTGCCGTCAAGCGCCACTCTTCTCACGGTGGACTCAAGAAATTCCATAAGGCTCTGCACATGGCAGATTCTATGGTGCGCGGCGAGACTGTTGTTGATGTAGCCACCGGCAAGTTTGGTAGCTTTGGCAACTCGCTACTGGTTATCACCAATGAGCGAGTTCTGGTTCTCAAGAATTCCTTCCAGGCAGGCAACAGCGTCTCACTTGACCTTCACTCACTTAATCAGGCCAAGCTGACAAACCTTCCTTTCCTGGGCAACACCCTGACCATCGACGGCTACCGCTTCAGCCGCATCCCCACCCAGTACACTCCCACCCTGCGAACCCTGCTCGCAGCAGACCTGGCAGGCCACTGGGCTCACGCAGCATAAGACCTAGATAAAATAAACAGAAGACCGGCAGTACCACCAGGTACGGCCGGTCTTTAGTTTGCACCGCCACAAGAGGTCAAAACACAGGTGTTTTTACATATTCACCGGCGCCGTTGCCAAAGAATTAGAATGGGCTGTTTACCCTACCAGTAACTGCTCCCCCGAACTTCAGGCTTTTTCTTTTGATAATTCCTTGCCCAAAGCACAGGCTGGTACCCCTCTTCCTAGCTCCGCTACAACAGCCAGTACTTGGCCTCCCACCTACCCAGCAGGCGGTAGCCAGATGGCCGATGCAAACTCAATCAACGGCGTTAACGGTGTGGGCCAGGGCAACATTATTTCGGTAACCATCGAGAATGTTGCAGGCGATGTAATCTACCGGCCCACTCCTACCGGTAGTGACCGCTTCATCTTCGCTAATGGCGGGGCAGCCTACAACTCTAACGGCACCCACGGAGCCGGAGCCAACGTCCCTATGATCCGACTCAACGACGACTTCAAGGGCGCCGATACCACCTACTCCAAGCTCTATAATTACCTGCGCTTTGCAGATGCCCCCCATGGTCACAAAAAACACAGCACACACCTGGGGCTACGGCAACCACTACACCACCGCAGACGGTCGCGACGGCTAGAGCTGGGACATCGAGGTCATGAGCAATATCGCTAACGGCCAGGCCGGTGCCAGCGTAATTTCCTTTTATGACTCGTATGCCCGCAGCAACCTACGGCGATGCTGCCACCACCAGCGCTTCGGTCATCAAGACCCAGTACCGCGTTACCGTTACTTCACCCTGGGGTGTAGTCAGCTACCTGTCAGCAGGTATCTAAATCTTTTCCATCTCATCAGTCAGTACAGAGTAAAGGAGTTGCCTATACCGTGAGTCAGCCTCTCCCCGTGAGAGAGGTACCCGAAAAAGACGTGCAGTAGGCCCGGGACACCGTAAGGTGACCCGGGCCTACTGGTATAGATACGCGGTCTCGGTTAAACCCTAGAACTGCCAGCAAGAGTTAATGCTGGAAAGACCCTTAAACTGACGGTCTAAGAAGATCAGCCCGCGGGGAATACCCTCAAAGATACCCGCCACGTGGGTGACGCCGGCTAGGGTGTAGAAGGTGACGCGGGAGCCCTGCTGGCAGTAGTCAGCAGCCAACTGGCGGTTGGTCTGGTAGTGAATCACGTCGTTACCCCAGGATGAAGCAATCAGAATGGGAACCTCGGGGTGGCGCCCCTGCTGGCCCAGGTTATTCTGTGCCATGATTTACGAGACCTGAGAATCGGTGGTCATCTCACGGGCCAGAATCTGGCCGCTAGCGGTCAGGGTGCGGGTGTTCTTAAAACCGAAGGTTCCCACGGCGTCGAGGGTGCACTGCTCCCGCACGGTTTCAAGGGCTGCCTGGCCTTCAGCTGAGAGCTTGTGGCTCAGGTCGATGCCGTAGCTATCGGCCAGGCCCACTACGCCCATCAGGGAGAAACCGCTGTAAAGACCGCCATCGATGAAGCTGGTAACGGCCTGCAGGTTAGCCGGGGCGGCGTCCAGCACAGCGTTGCCCTGGTCAACGCGGTTGAGGTAGCTGTGGGTGCCAGCGGTGCCCAGGCCTATGTATTCGGTAATAACGACGTTGTAGCCCGCGTTCAGCAGAGAGGTAATGACGAGGCTTTCGTATTTGCTGCCAGCTGCGAACTGGTTAGAGTGAGCGCAGGAGTCGCCAATGCCCTGGGTGCCGGGAGCCAGGGCGATGATAGGACGCTCGCCGGGGCGTCATAGAAATTTTCGCTAGCTAGCGCTTCGGGGGCGTCGTTGTAGATAGCTGCGGGACTGCTGCCCTCGCTGGTGAGGGCTTCTTGAATGAGTGCTTCTGCTTCTTGCACGGCCTGGCTGTTTTCAGTCAGGGGCGCAGTTTCGGCTGCGTTGGCCGGGGCCATGCTGAGGACCAGCAGGGCGGTGAGTGAGAGGGCGGTTGCCCGACGTTTGCTAACGTTTTTGGGCGCGGCGTGTATTTAGCCATGAGTATCCCTAGAGGTAAAAATGCGAGTGTATGCGAAGAGTACTTCACTGGTGTAGGGCATAAATCGGATGAGCACTGACGCCCTGCTTACCGCTTGTAAGCATCTACGGGAAAGGTTATCTTGCTGAGTAGTTTAAACGAAGAAACCCACTCTTTCGAGTGGGTTTCGTATCTTGGTTGCAGGGGCAGGATTTGAACCTGCGGCCTCCGGACTACAAGACCCAATTTTCAGCCAAGTCTTGAAAACAACCTTTCTTCTCAAAAAATTGTACACCATCGGTGCCCTCAAAGGCGAGGGTCATTAAGAAAGCTCATTTACAAGCTCTCAATCAGGCGACCAATAACTACTGCCTACATTCAATTCATTCAAAGGATATCACCGATGGTCACTATCTACGGTTACTCAAAAACAACCAAAAACCCGGTTATCACTCTGCATTCTTCAGATAAGCAACAGGAAATCAACGACAAAATCGAGCATCTCGAGATCTATTACCCTGAACTCGCAATAGAAGTCAGGTACTAGAACATGGACACCACGGTTCTTTTCGCACTGCTCATCGCTATTGCCTCTCTCGGCAATCGACCTACTCCTTATCACTTACAGCTCCCTTTCAAGGTAAATACTCATGACTACTGTCAATCTCTACACAACTCCCGACTGCCACCAGTGCAGGCTCACAAAGCGCAAGCTGGCTGACCGCAACATCAGCTACAGACTCATCAAGCTGGAAAACGAGCCAGAAATAGCCCAGCGACTCAAAGGCCGTGGCCTAATGCAAGCCCCTATTGTTGAAATTCCTGGTGAAGAACCACAAATCTGGAGCGGGTATAGGCCCGACTTGATTAACCAGCTCGCAGCGAGGCAGGTACACCATGCGTAACCGTATACAGAACGACCTGGCAATCTTCCAGCTAACTCTCGCAGGATGTTTCGCTGGGGTATACTTTTTTGGTGCTACGGTGGTAGCTCTGTCTTCGGGGCACCCACGTCTAACGAGTTCGCTTCAGCCGGTGGTGTGGTTCAGATTTTTGAGCGCGGCACTCTCTACTGGTCAGCTACTACAGGAGCATACCCCGTGAACTTTTCCGGGGGTATTGGTGCCCGATATGCGGCAGGCGGATATGAACGCACCTACGGGTTCCCAGTCTTTGCCGAAACCGCTATCACTGGTGGGGCTATGCAGAAGTTCCGTACCATCAGCGGCGGCTACACGGCTTTCTATTGGACTCCTGCCCACCACCGGACTCATACGGTCTGGGAGAACGGGGCTATCGGTGGCGGTGTTACTCAGATTTTCCGCACTAGCACTGGTGCTGAGACTGTTTACACTTGGTCACCTAGTGCGGGTACTCATACGTTGAACGGGCGCGGCGCTATTTACGCCCATTGGCGGAACACTGGTTTTACGTCGGTGTATGGCTACCCTGTGTCCGATGAGGTGCATGTTGGTAATGGGGTTTATGAGGTGAAGTTCTCATTGGGGAAGTCGATAGCTTGGTCATCTTCTTCCGGAGTATTAGTCAAGTAAATAATAGGCTGGGGCCAAAACCCCAGCCTATTACTTACAAATTAAATTTTTTACTCCCCACCCTTATTCTTTTTCTTTTTCTTTTTCTGCTTTAGGTCATTGACCGTTTCCTTCAGCAATTCAAATGTTGATGAAGCAGGATAAGGAATTAGCTCTTCAATATCAACAGGAAAATTCGAAAAATCACCCTTTTTCCCACCATCACTACCATCACGCACCAAGTTCAGCTGATCATTTACCATCTGGCAAGCAGTATCAACTCTTTTTCGCTTCTGCTTCACCCTCTGGTATTCAATTGAAAAATATATAAAGAAATAGGCAAGAACGAGAAATATCGAAACACAAAGAATTACTACCCAGTACGCATCAACGACAATCAAAATACCGATAACTATTACGAAAGTAACGATACCGCTTAGCACCACGCCAACATAACTCCACGCCGAAGGCACAGGAATAATACGACGAGACAGCTCGACAGCCATTAAAACATTCACATAGTCTAATTGATTTTGCTTAATGGGACTGATATTTCCATCACCACTTGTTCTTAGTTTCTGGGCAGCATCTTCCAAAGAAACCAAAGAATCCATAGACCTTTGCAACTTACCGCGCGCAAGCCAACCAACAAGACCAATCAATGACGAAACAATCATCGTTACAACAGATGAGCCTAAAATAGCGGCCCAAATCTCAGGCGATATGCCAGACGGTGCTACATCTGCTGAGCCTTCTGCCATCACAATGGCTGTCCCTACATCAAACACAATCCCTCCAAAGATACGTAAATGAACAAAAAACAACTCACGCTCCTCATCACAGGACTAATCCTCCTAGCCAGCGCAGCCATCACCTACTTTACAGCCCCCCTCCCAGCAAACCATGGGCTCACAACCACCTGCCGAAACAACCACCTCAATCCCGGCGCACCCCACACCTACCAAAACAGACAACCTCAAACCCGAACCTGCCATCCCCTACACCTCAACCACCACCGACCCTGAAACCGGGCTCACTGTTTACGAGCTCGGAGAAGACCAGCTCGGGCTAATCTACAACGAGAACACCGGCAAGTTCAACCAGTACGCCCCGCTCCCGGCCCACACCTTCACCCGCACAGAATCACAAACTGACACCGCTCCCGCTATCCTCCACCAAAGGCGTCGGGTTCTACGCCGGGCACTTCAATGAGCCCGATGGCTCCATGTCAGCCTGGGCTTAACTACACCAGCCCCCTCAGCCAGAGTAAACAGGTTCATTCAGAGCAATCTCGAGACCATCGCCATCCTCAGAGGTGTCCATCTACTAAAAACTACTGGACTGATAGGAATTTCCCTCAGTGAGCTACTGGGTGAAAGCATCCTTAACGCAAAAATCCCCACCACTGCTGAACTCAGCAGTGGTGGGGAAAAGAAAATCGCCCCGATCGGATTCATTCCGAACGGGACGACTTATCAAATGGTTGCGGGGGCAGGATTTGAACCTGCGGCCTCCGGGTTATGAGCCCGGCGAGCTACCGAACTGCTCCACCCCGCGGCGACTCATATAACTATACGCACTTCTTTAAGGCCATGCAAGCCGCAACCGGCTTTTGTGATGCACTCTACACAAAAGGACGCCGCCAGCCCGCCAGGTGCGGGAGGCGGCGTCCTTATCTACCCAAGGCTGCTACAGCCTGACTCCTAGCTGGACGGTGAGGGGCTGGGGCTTGCCTGGGTGGTGGCAGTGCCCTCGATACCTTCAGCATCAATGGCGCGCTGCAGGGCCTCGTTCAAGCGGGTCTGGGCTTCACCGTAGGCAGCCCAGTCGCCGGCCTTCATAGCGGCGTCCGCGTCCTGCATAGCCTTGCGGGCATCGTGCAGGGCACCGACCAGGCTCGCGCTGTCAGTGCTGGTCGCAGTACCATCAGCTGCCTGAGCGGCCTCGGATTCATCAACACCGGCATCGGCAGCGGTTTCAGCGCCGGAGGAACCGCTAAAGAGCTCGTCCAGGGCTTCCTCCAGGGTGGGGGCAAAGCCGACCTGCTCGCCAAAGCCCACAAGGACGCGGCGCAGTGAGGGGTAGGCGGCATCACCAGAGGACTGCACGTAGACCGGCTGCACGTAGAGAATACCGCCACCCACAGGCAGGGTGAGCAGGTTACCGTTGATCACGTCAGAAGCACCCTGGCGCAGCAGATTCAGCTCGGTTGATACAGCGGTATCTGAGTTGAAGACGTTCTGAGCCTGACCGGGGCCGGGAACAACCGACGAGCGGGGAAGCTCAAGCAGGGTCAGCTTGCCATAGCCTTCAGCCTTATCGCCGTCCTTACCGGTACCGGCATCGCCATTGGCGGAGAAGAAGCCGTACATGACGTTACGGGTGTTGCTGTCTGACTGCTGGGGGATGAAGCTTGTGGTCAGCGAGAACTGAGCTGAGTCTTCTCCCGGCATCTGCAGGGACATGTAGTAGGGAGGCAGGGGGCGGCCGCTATCGTTGGTGGGGTCGTTAGGAATCGACCAGCGGTCGTCCCCGTTGTAGAGGCTGCTTGCATTGGTCACGTGGTAAGCGTTCAGAATCTCTCGCTGCACCTTGAAGAGGTCCTGGGGGTAGCGCACGTGCTCAATGAGCGAAGCGCTCATCTCACTGTAGGGGCGCACGGTATCGGGGTAGACCTTCTGCCAGGTCTTCAGTACCGGGTCCTGGTCATCCCAGGCGTAGAGGGCAACCGAGCCGTCATAGGCGTTCACAGTAGCCTTGACCGAGTTACGAATGTAGTTGACCTGCTGACTGGGCAGGGCCTGAGAAGCCCCGGTTGCGGTCTCTGAATCAGAGGTCGCATTATCAAGCTGGGCTGCCTGCGAGTAGGGGTACTGGTTACTGGTGGTGTAGGCGTCCACAATCCAGAGCACCTGGCCATCGATGATAGCCGGGTAGGGGTTGCCGTCTACGGTCAGGTAGGGGGCAACCTTCTTCACGCGCTCTGAGGGGTCGCGGTCGTAGAGAATCTGGGATTCGGGGCGGACGGCGTCCGACAGCAGGATATCTGATGACTGGAACTTGATGGCGTAGGCCAGGCGGTTAAAGGCATTACCGATGACGGGGCCGCCGTTACCGCTGAAGGTGTATTTGGCGTCCGCGCCGCTTTCGTCGTCAGCGGTCTGGGGGCGGTCAAGTTCTAGCGGTTCGTCCTCGGCGGTGCCACCCACGATGGAGTAGTCAGGTGAGCTCTGGCCGAAGTAGATGCGGGGCTCATAGTCATCGCTAATTGCACCGGTTGCCTGAATACCCGACTGGATGAACTTGGGCTTACCGTCGGCTTCTACCTGGTTGCCGTAGGCGGCAATGACGCCGTAGCCGTGGGTATAGACCACGTGCTGGTTAACCCAGGATGACCCGGCATTCTGGTCGGGGTTGAGCTCACGAGCTGCGATGACGGTATCGGTCTCGGCACCCTTGATGGTGTAGCGGTCCACTGAGAGGTTCTGCCCAAACTGGTAGTAGGGGCGGAACTGCTGCAGCTGGGCGAAGGCGCCGGACACCACGTTGGGGTCGAGCAGACGGATGTTAGAGATAGTCTCACTCTCCCCGCGCAGGGCACCCGCTGCGGTTGAGGTGGTAGCGTCATAGCTCTGAACGTCGATCTGGTCCAGGCCGTAGGCGGCGCGGGTAGCGTCGATATTGCGCTGGATGTAGGGGGCTTCTGCAGCCTGCTCGTTCGGTACAACCTGGAAGCGCTGCACAACCCAGGGGTAGATACCACCGGCAACCAGCGAAGCAATCACCAGCACGGCGGTGCCAATGACGGGCAGACGGAAGTTCCCGCGCACAGCGGCCAGGACGAAGAGGGCAGCAACTAGCAGGGAGGCAATTGCCAGAATCGCGTTGACAGGGATGATGGCGTTGACGTCACTGTACATGGCACCAGCCCAGGATCCGGACTGGTCCTGGGTTGCGTTGTAGCGGGCCAGCCACAGGGTGATGCCGCGCAGCAAAATGAAGAGGGCACCGAGCACTGCGATGTGGCGGCGGAAGTGCACGGTGGTAGTGATACCGCGCTCCCCCACTACGATGCCACCGTAGAAGTAGTGCATGACCAAAGCTGCCATCGCTGAGAAGATAATAGCGGTGCTCAGCAGGCCGGTCACCACGTTGAGGAAGGGCAGGGTAAACATGAAGTAGCCCAGGTCGCGGCCGAACTCGGGATCTGTGGTACCAAAGCTTTCGCCCTGGAAGAAGAGCAGGACGGTCTCCCACTGGGTCATCGCCCCACTAGCGACGAAGGCGCCCAGAAGAACCGGCACAGCAATCAGAAGAACCTTGCGCATACGCTCAATACCCTGACGGTAGCGCTCCATGTTCTGATTGAAGAGGTCCTGCATATCGCCGTAGGGGTCGGGCACGGGGTTGCCGCTGGCATCCACTCGGGGGCCAGCAGAACGGCGGGGGCTAGGAGTCTGTAGTTGGCCGTGCCTATAGGCGTAGAAGAGGCTGGCCCAAACGGCGATACCTACAACGATACTTGCAACCAGGAAGACTGCACCGCGGGTCAGGTTCTGGGTGATGAAAACCTTGAGGTAGCCCAGCTGGTCATACCAGAGGACGTCGGTGTACACCTGGGTTGCAAAAACAAAGGCTACGACCAGGGCGGCAATGATTGCCACGGTCACGGTCAGCGGCCGGCTTCTACGTTGAGGAGCGCGTGATGATGAACGGGGAGGAGTGCTTCCGGTACTCACGGGTATCCTTCAGTTGTATTTCGTGTCTGCCGCAAAGGTGCGGCCTGTGTGGTGGGTGACGCCGCACAGTGGGCGACGCTACATATAAGACACTATTTTGCCAAAGAAAGCTGTGAGTTTCGAGAGTAGGCTTAGCATTTCAGCTCTGGGGTGACTAGCCCCGCTCCTTAGGAACAGGTGGGGAAGGTTGTGGGGTCTTCACCCTGACCAATGCGGGTGACCGCATCTACTGCCTCATCCAAAGTTGATACCTTGATGACGTTCAGGCGACGGGGCACGTTACCGACCACTTCATCGCAGTTATCTGCCGGGGCCAGGAAAACCGTAGCACCGGCGTCCGCAGCTCCCCGCATCTTTTGTTCGATGCCGCCGATGCTGCCCACGGTACCGTCCGCGTCGATGGTGCCGGTTCCGGCAAAGTGAATGCCACCGGTCATCTCGCCCTCGGTTAACTCGTCGATAATACCCAGGGCAAACATCATGCCAGCAGACGGGCCACCCACTTCTTCTAGACCGTATTTAACAGTCATGGGGAACTCAAAGGACCGGGCAATGTAGAGGCCCAGCACATAGCGCTGCCTCTGCTCATTGTAGGAGGGGGTGACGGTGACGTCCTGTTCATGGCCGTCGCGGGTCACAGTGAGGGTGACGGGTTGCCCGGCGGACGCGTTCACCCGCTCGGTCAGGTCGGTGTAGCTTGCCAGCGGCTCGCCGTTGAGAGCGGTCATCACGTCGCCCTCCTGAAGGATACCTTGGCTGGGGCCGCCCTCAACGGCACCTGACACCGTTAAAATCTCGGTGTAGTCAGTACCTAGCTGGGTGAGGGCAGCCGCCTGAGCTACCTCCTGGGAGTTGGTCATATCGGCAGTATTCTGCGCGGTGACCTGCTCGCTGGTCATTGAGGGGTCATAGATGAGGTCGCTGGGGAGCACCGCTGTAGAATCTTCCAGCCAGGTTGCCAGCGCCTCAATCGCAAAGAGGGAAGAGTTGGGGCCACCGGCGACCGACACCGTGGTCATGTCAAGGTTGCCGCTCACCGGGTAGGTCTGAGCGCCCTCAATCTCAATCAGGGGCTTACTGTTAAACTCGCCAATCGTATTGAAGGTGGGGCCGGGTGACTCGGTCACGAAATCAACCGGAATCACCAAAGAAAGCATCGACAAGCCCAGGGCCCCCACAGCACTGACCGTGCGCAGATTAGCCCGACCTCCACGGGGACGGGTACCGGCTCTGTCCCTCTTCGAAAAAACCATAGGACTAGCCTACTAGCAAAATCACCCGGCACCGCCCGCTCCCCAGCAAATTCCCACTTGGCTCAGGGCTAAAAGCCTCCCGGGGCAGGCGATGAGGTCGGTAGGCTAGTGAGAAACAGGAGCGGCGGGCGCCGCAGCCCCCTATTGAAACGAGGCAGAACGTGACCAAGAATCCCTATGACTCAGCTGGCCGTGACCCCCTTGAAGAGTTCCTCAAAAAGCTACAGGAGCAGGGGTTTGATCCGTCAGCCATGAACGGGGCCGCGGGCTTCGATGCTGACGCCCTCAAAAATATGGATATCCCCCTCGATCCGGCCATGCTTTCGGGTATCTTCGCCCAGGTCAATTCTATGATGAGTGCCCAGTCTAGTGACGAACCCATCAACTGGGATATGGCCAAGCAGCACGCCCGCCAGGTACTGGCCATGGGTGAAGACCCCTCGGTGACTTCAGCCCAGACAGGCGCAGTCCGTGATGCTGCTGCCCTGGCAGATCTCTGGCTGGACCCCGTGACCGTCTTCGAGCGTCCTGCCTTCGGTGTTGAAGCCTGGGCCAAAGCCGAGTGGGTTGAGAACTCCTTTGCCACCTGGAAGGACATCGCTGGCCCCGTTGCCGAAGAAGTCTCCTCCGCCATGACCTCCTCTATCCGGCAGCAGATGCCCGAAGAAATGGCCGGTATGCTCGGCGGCGGTAATCTCTTCGCTGGTCTCGGCGGCATGATGTTCGGTATGCAGATGGGGCAGGCCATCGGCAAACTGGCCGAAGAGGTCGTCTCGTCCACCGACATTGGTATCCCACTGGCCCAGGGGCGCTCAGCCCTGCTACCGGCCGGTGTTGCGGCCTTCGGTGAAGGCCTAGAAATCCCGTCTCAAGAGGTCATGCTCTACCTTGCCGTGCGCGAAGCTGCCCTGATTCGCCTGCATAAGACCAACCCCTGGCTGCGTGGGGACATCATCGACCTCATCATACGCTTCTCCCGAGGTATTCATGTTGATATTGAGCGTATGCAGGCAGCTGCTAACGACATCGATTTCGACCCCTCAAACCCCGAAGCCATGATGGACGCCTTCGCCGGCGACATATTCAAGCCCCAGCTCACCGAAGACCAGCAGCTGGCCCTTGACCGCCTCGAAACCCTGCTGGCCCTCATCGAAGGCTGGGTCAGCCTCGTCACCGAGCAGGCCACCAAAAACCTGCCTATGGCCCCGCAGTTGGCTGAGACCATGGCCCGCCGCCGTGCCACCGGCGGCCCCGCAGAACACGCTTTCGCCCAGCTGGTTGGCCTTGAACTTCGCCCCCGCAAGATGCGCGAGGCCCTTGCCTTCTGGCGTCACTACGAAGAAAACCACGGCTTTGAGGCCCGCGACCAGCTCTGGGAGGGCCCCGAGACCCTGCCCACCGGCGAAGATTTGGACGACCCCGCAGGCTTCACCTCCCGCCGGGCCCTGCTCAACGCCAGCGAGGACGAGTTCGACGCCGCCCTCGAGAAGCTTCTCGCCGGCGGCTACGACGAGCCCACGGAAGGTACCGAAGGCAAGGACAAGGAATAAAGAGGAAGGGGTCTAGGGAAGAGTCTTCTCTAGACCCTTCCTGCCTGCTGCGCCCGCTGCCCAAAAGTAACACCCTCCAGAAAACCCCGCGCTTTCTCAAGGTGGGGATAGCGGGCTTCAAGGGCTCTAAAAGCAGGTGAATGGTTGGGCTCTAGGAAGTGACAGAGCTCGTGAAATATCACTGAATCCAGGGCGTACTCCGGTGCGCCCTGAAGTGTATGCGAGATGCGAATCGTGCGCTCAGCAGGGGTCGCTGAGGCCCAGCGCTGCTTCTGGTTGGTGACCCACCGGATTGAGAGTGGTTCTGGGGCTTCTGGCAGGTAGGTGGCTCGCAGGTAGTCAGCTCGCTCCCGCAAAAACTCATCGAGGGCACCCCGCTGGGTATCGGCGTCCTGACGGGCCCGGCGGGCCTCTACCTTAGGTAGCATGCGGCGTAAGTAGTCCTCAATCTCCCTATCGGTGGAGGTGGCAGGGACCATTAGACGCAGGCGTCCTCCTTTGTGCGGCGCTAGCTGTACCGTGCGGGTGCGGCGGGTAGAGCGTACCACCTCAATCTCGGGGCGGGACGCCGTTGCCGGCAGAATCTCACGCGAGGTAGCCACTAGACCCCCTTGGGAGCGATGTCGTTGATGAAGCGGGAGCGCTTGCGCCCGGCCCGCCCGCCGGGGGTTCGCGAGCGCGACCAGCTCAAGGTCAGGTAGGAGCGGGCACGGGTAATTCCGACGTAGAAGAGACGGCGTTCTTCATCTACCTCGTCGCTGGTTTGGGCGAAGGAGATGGGCATAAGGCCCTCGTTAAGGCCGCAGAGGAAGACGGCCTCCCATTCCAGGCCCTTGGCTGCGTGCAGGGAGGCGAGGGTGACGCCGTTGAGGGAGGGGGCATCGCGGTGCTGGGAGCGCTGTATGAGCACGGCAACCAGCTCGTAGAGGGTGAATTCGGGAGGCAGGTCGGTGGCGCCGTTAGCGGACGCCCGCTCCCGCGCTTGCCTGCGTTCGTCGGCTAGGCGGTCGGCGAGGGACACCAGGGTTTCAAGGGACTCCCATCGGGCCCGTTCTTGGCCGGAACGCTGAGGGGCTTTGGCTGACCAGCCCAGGTTTTTGAGGTTATCTCTCACGAGCTGGGTGACGCTGTCGGTAGCTTCAGCACCCTTGGCTGCACCCTGGAGCATGCTGATAGCGGCACGGACTTCGGGGCGGTCAAAGAACTGTTCTGCGCCGCGAAGCTGATAGTTGATCCCGGCGTCGGTGAGGGCCTGTTCCAGGGCAGCTGACTGGGAGTTGGTGCGGTAGAGCACGGCGATATCGGCTGCCGGGAGGCCCTCTTTGTCGATGAGGTCCTTGATATCTTCAGCGATACCGATTGCTTCTTGCTCGTCATCGGCGTATTCAAACCATTCGGGCTTAGCCCCGGGCTCTCGCTGGGAGACCAGTTGCAGGGGCGGGGCCCAGGAGTAGCGGGTGGAGTCGGGCATCTGACGGCGGGCAGCTAGCAGGCGGTTGGCCAGGTCGACCACCTGAGGGGTGGAACGGTAGTCACGCACCAGCTTGACCACGGTGGCGCCCTCGAAGCGGGTGCGGAATTCGAGCAGGTGGCGGCTGGTTGCCCCGGCGAAAGAGTAGATGGTCTGGGAAGCATCGCCCACCACGCACAGGTCATCGCGGCGCCCCAACCAGGCATCCAGCAGGCGCTGCTGTAGGGGGGATACGTCCTGGTATTCATCCACCACGAAGTGGCGGTACTGCTGGTGAATCTGGGCAGCGATATCGGGGTTTTCCTCGATGATGGCGACGGTCAGCAGCAGGATATCTTCAAAGTCGATGACGTTGCGCTCGTCTTTGAGCTCCTCGTAGGTGCGCAGCAGGCGCACCATGTCGATGGGGCTGATATCTGCCGGCAGCTCCCGGTGGGCCAGGTGGGGCATGAGGGAGTCAGCCGTGAGCATGGAAACCTTAGCCCACTCGATTTCACTGGCAAGGTCACGCACGATGGCCCGGTCGGTAGCTAGCCCCAACCGGCGGGCTGATTCGATGATGAACTGGGACTTGTTCTTGATAATCTCGGGCAGGGCTCCACCGATGGCCTGGGGCCAGAAATAGCGGAGCTGGGCGAGGGCGGCTGAGTGGAAGGTACGGGCTACGACCCCGGCTGCGCCCAGCTGGCGCAGGCGGACCTTCATTTCTTCGGCTGCCCGGTTGGTGAAGGTGAGAGCCAGGACGGCCCGCGGGTTGTAGCGGCCGATGGCGATACCGTAGGCGATGCGGTGGGTGATAGCCCGGGTCTTACCGGTTCCGGCACCTGCCATCACGCACATGGGCCCGGCCAGTTCGGTAGCCACCCGGCGCTGTTCGGGGTCAAGCCCCTCAAGGATAGTCTCGGGGTTGGGGGCGGACAGGGTAATGGGCTGGGCCCTGAGCTTATCGTGAATCATGGTGCTTCTCCCCTACCCTCGCAGTCCTTGTGGCCGGTAGCGGCCACGCCAGCTATCTAGTCTACCCGTCCAGCAGGGCCCAGGGGCTGCCCCAGCCAGAACTCAATCAGGCGGCGGGAAATAGAGCTTGGCCCGGGGAGCTGCACAGCACCTGACCGGTGGGCGTCAAGAAGCTCTAATCGGCTGAACCAGCGGATTTCCTCAATCTCAGCCCCGTCAGCTTCAACCTGGTCGGGGTTGGAGATTTCAGCAAGATAGCCGCACATCAGCGACCTGGGGAAGGGCCAGGGTTGCGACCCCAGATACTTCAGTGAAGTAATCAGCCCGCCACATTCCTCGTAGACCTCGCGCAGAACAGCGGTTTCGAGGGCTTCGCCGCTCTCAAGGAACCCAGCAAAGGTAGAAAAGCGCCCTTTCCCCCAGGCCCGCGCCTGCCCCAGCAGAATCTTGCTCTCACCCCCAATCTCAGCGGTAACGGCTGTGATAACGGCGGAGTCTGTGCGGGGGAAGAGCTCTCTACCCTCTTCGGTGACCCGCACCCAGCCGCCGCGGGTAGCGAAGGTGGGGGTGCCCGTCCGCGCATCAAAACCAGAGGATGCATGCCAGGCGCTCAAGGACGCCGCAGCTGCCAGCACCTCGCCCCAGGCGAAGGCTGCTCCCTGCCCCTCATAGGCGTAGGCAGCGTAGTCACGTATGTTCACCCACTCACCGCCAGAACGGGCAGCCACCACCTCAGCGAGGGTTTGCTCCTGGTTTTCAAAGCCCTGGAGGTTCAGGGGCGATTCTCCCAGGTCTAAGAAGCGGTCAAAGTCAGCCAGGATTACTAGCACGGGCTGTTCGGTTGCCTCCCCCTTCTGGCCCGGTGCGGACGCCGCTACCCGGCTCCCCGCGAAGATGAGGGTTGGGTGCTGGTGACGGTCGCGGGAAGTGTAGTCGAGTACAGCTTCGGCCTGTAGATTAAAAACCTGCGCTAGGTCCAGCGGTTCTAGCCCCTGATCGGTCTTGTGAACCAGCACCTTGCCCCGGTCAACTGCCAGCAGGGCGGGGCTAAGGAACCAGGGGTAAAGGTCGCTAGGTGTTCTATCTGTGGTATCTTGTCTGCCCGTCAGAGCCTGCCCCAGGTGAGCGAAGAACCCCGGACGCTCCCGCACGGAGCCGCTGGTTCGCACCCGGTCAGTCGTCAGCGGTAACCGCCCCAGGGGCGAAAACCAGCCCCGCCCGCTCGTGCCGGGTGCGGCGTCCGTATCGTCCTGCGAACTAGATGCCGACAGATTAGTCATATTTTCAGCATTCATATCGGGTTCATTCCAACTTCTCTTGTACCCTTAAAAGTGTGACTTCAACACCGCTTCAACTTGCCGCCATCGTATCAGCTGGGGTTCCCGGGCTCTACCCCGTAGCCGCCCTACCCTCAGCTGACGACGCCCTCGACTTCGACTCAGCCATCATCATTGACTCAGCCGACAAGCGCTGGCGTGTGCGTGCCCCCAAGCACCCCGAAGCTAGCGTGCGCCTCGAAGCGGAACACGTCATTCTCCAGTCCTTTACGCCGGGCCTGCGCGCCTGCCTGCCCTTCCTCGTGCCCACCATCGTCGGCACCGTTCCCCTCGACGGGCGGCAGGCCTTCATCTACACCCACAACCCCGGGTCCCACTACGACATCGACGATTTAGCGGACCTCTCCCACCGAACCCGCGAGGGCCAGCCCAATATTGCGGACGATATTGCCCGCTACATCGCTACCATTCACGTTTTCCCCACCACCATCGTTGAGGACGCCGACTTACCGGTCTACACCGGCCAGCAGGTTCGCGAGCGCCGCCTTGCTGAGTTAGATTTGGCTGTCGCTACCGGCAAGGTGCCCTCTGGACTGCTCACTCGCTGGGAGGAGCAGCTCAACGATTCAGTAATGTGGGACTTCCGCCCCCGCGTCATCCACGGGGACCTCAACGAAGACAACCTGGTGCTTGACCAGAAGAAAATCGTTGAGATCACCGGCTGGTCAGAGGTCTGCGTCGGTGACCCCGCTGCTGACTTCGCCTGGCTCTACGCCTGCGAAGACCCCCTCTTTAGGGAGAGGATCTTTGCGGCCTACCGTGAAGAGATGCCCCAGGAGCCCGACCGTAATCTTGAGGCTCGAGCTAACCTCTATGCGGAATTCGGTCTGGCCCAGTGGCTGATCCGCGGGGTGGAGCTAGAAGACCGGGTCATGATTTCAGAGGCTGTTTCTATGCTCGACCACCTCGAAGCTGAGCTGCGGGCTGTTGGAGCCCTAGCCGGCTAACTGAGCGGCCCGTCCCAGGGCTTTCTCTAGCTCTGCCCGGGTGGAGAAGTCGGTAACTTCGATGCTTTTACCGGTTGAAGCGTAGAAGAAATGGGCTTCTACGTTTTCTTCGGGTACCCCCTGTAGACGGGCAAAGCCCAGGCGGTAGAGGGAGAGCTGCACCGACCGTTCTTTGAGCTCCTTCTTAGTGCGCGGCGGCTGCCCCGTTTTCCAGTCCACCAGCTGCCAGACGGTCGAGCCGTCGCCGTCCGTCCGGGTAAAGATAGCGTCGATGCGGCCGCGCACCGTTACTCCGGCAAGCGGTGTTTCCAGCGGGTATTCCAGGGCCCAGGGTTCACGGCTTGCCCATTCACTGGCAAGGAAGTTCTCTCGCAGGGCAGGAATATTGAGCTCGCCTTCAGCGCTGTCGTCATCGAATTCTTCGTCCATGTCGAGCATGCCGCTGGTGCCAAAGTGGTCTTCAACCCAGCTGTGGAAGATGGTTCCTTGACGGGCCGCTATACCCGGCTTTTGGGGCATGGGGCGTCGCATGTTATCGATGACGGCCCGGGGGTCTTTGACCAGGTTGACGAGCGTGGAGGCTGACAGATGGCCGGGTAGCTCGAAGGAGCTGTTTTCCACGGGTGCGGCCAGCAGGCTCAGGAGCAGGTCGGTTTCTTCCTGCCAGTCTTCGATAGCGTCTCGTGTTTCTTGGGTCTGCTCCGGGGTGGGGTCGGGAAGGGCAGCGAGAGCTTCAGTGAGCGCCTCTTCCTCAAGCCCTCCGCGCAGCACGTTCTGGGCCGCACGCTCGACTATCTGGCGGGGTCTGAGCCCTGTTAGGTTGCCCTGTTTACTCTCGTTCGGGCTGGGTGCAGGGCCCGCTGCTTCGAGCTCCTGAAGGGAGGTCCAGGTCATCTGGTGGGGGCCATCGAAGGGGTCGAAGGGCCAGAGGGCGGTGGTAATCGTGGCTGACTGGGGGTTGACGGTGCCTACCTGGTCGGGGTCAAGCTCGCTCAGAATTCCAGCTAACTCAACCGGGGCATCGAGCAACTCGGCGACGAAATCAGACATGAGGCGGGGCTTAGCCGTGGTTCCCTTCCAGGCCGAGGTAGTCAGAACGAGCAGGGATCGGGCACGGGTGTACCCCACGTAGGCCAGACGGCGCTCTTCCAAGGTGCGATGTTCTACCGCCTGCTCCGAGAGCTGGGCCATAAAATCACCGAGGTCCTGCAAATGGTCAAAGTCTGACCGCCAACCGGGTAGGTAGGCGGCGTCCCCGCGCAAGGGCCAAGGCAGGGTGTCCCCCTGCTTGGTCCAGCGCTCGTCCTTAGCATCGGGGAAGTCTCCGGCAGCCATTCCCGGAATGTACACCTGGTCCCATTCCAGCCCCTTTGAAGCGTGCACGGTAAGAATCTGCACCGAGTCGTGGCGGGGGGCCTCTGCTGCCATTTCGAGCCCGGCTTCCTGCTGGGCTGCCGCATCAAGCCAGGCTAAGAAGCCACTGATACCTGAGGCCGAGGCGCCGGTGGCGCTGAGGGCAAAGCGGACGCCGTTCTCCCCTTCTTCCAGGGGCTGGCCGTTAGCAGCGGCCAAGAGCAGGGCGTTCACGCGGGGAGCTGTGGACTCGTAGGTAGCGGCCACATCGTAGAAGGCATCAAGGTGCCTGCGAGCCGATGTGGCGTGTGCCCCCGGGCGGGCAGCTAGCTCGATATCGAGCAGGAGGGTGCGCTCGATTTCGCTGATGAGGGTGGTAAGGTCATCGGCGGTGAACTGGCGCAGGTAGGTCAGTTCTCTCGATACGGCCTGCAGTCGTTTCAGGCCTTCGGCGCTGATGGACCGGCCGCTGCGGGCTGAGACCCAGCCCTCCTGCGGCAGGTTTTCGAGTGCCTCAATCAGGGAGGCTCCGTCGGTGACATCGGGAGCGGCAGCCTGGAGCAAGCGCCGGTAGTCTTCAGCGGACGCCGGTGCCTGCTCGCCAGCGTCCTTCAGGTCTCTCGCGCTGGTGGCGCCGCGTTCAGCGGCTTCGCTCAGGACCTCAACCTCATCGAGGATTTCCTGTTCGGCGCGCAGGGCAGCGGCCTGGGTTGTAATGCCAAACCTGATTTCAAGTTCTCGCTGGCGTTTGAGGGCTTCTGCCCACTCGCCAAAGGCTAGCAGGTCAGATACGCCAAGCCGCCAGCGGGCGCCAGCCAGTATGCGCATGAGCGCATCTGAACGGCCGGGGTCGCTCAGTACTCGGAGTACCGACACCAAATCTACGATTTCGGGGGTATCGAGCAGACCACCCAGACCTACTACCTGGTAGGGGACGCCCAACTCGTCGAAGGCTTCTTGCAGGGGTTCCATCATGGCCCGCTTTTTGCAGAGGACGGCCATGGTCGGCATGTCAGAAAGCGGGCGGCCACCAAAGCTAGAGCGTTGCTCGGCAATCATCTGGCCAAGGGCACGGGCTTCTTGCAGGTCTGTGAGGTACTCCCCTACCAGCACCCGCCCGGCAGTGGGGTTGGGGCGCGCGACCAGGGGCGGCACCTCGATGGTATGGGTGCGCTGAACCCAGTTGGGGCTTACGCTCAGGGGCTCAGCTACCCGGTTGGCAGCTGCCAAGATAGAAGTGTCGTTTCGCCAGGCCACGGTGAGGTAGCTGGCGGTGCGGTCTTTTGCCGGGAAGTAGTCGTAGAAGCTAAAGAGCTGGCCGTCGGAGGCACCGCGGAAGCCGTAAATAGACTGCTTGGGGTCGCCCACCGCCATCACGGGGTGGGCAGGGGCATCTGCTTTTGCCCCAAACAGATCGGAGAAGAGCTGCATCTGGGCATGGGAGGTATCTTGGAATTCATCCAGGAGCACCACCCTAAAGCGTTCCCGTTCTGTCTGTGCAGCTTGGGGTACGGTCTTCGCGATGTGGGCAGCCTTGGCGATGAGATCGCCGTAGTCCATCACCTGCATCTGTTCTTTGATGGATGAATAGCGTTTGACCAGCTCAGCATAAAAAATACGCAATTGTAGCCCCTGCACCAGGGCCCGCTGTTCGGTGGTAGCTCCCTTGACCGTGGGCTTGCCTAGGTGCTCTACCTGTTTCAGAGTTTCTGTGCACCAGTCGATTACGGCATCAGGGCTTACCAGGTGTTCAGCGCACTCAGACGAGAGTTTGATGATGGCTTCCACCATGGTTGATTTAGCGACGTCTTTTTCAGGTAGCTTGCCCTCATAGTGCTCCACGATTTGGGCAACTAGCTGCCAGGTTTGAGCGCCACCCAGCATTTGGGCGTCATCTTCTACACCGATGCGAAGCCCGTACTGCTGCACCAGCGTATTAGCGTAGGAGTGGTAGGTAGAGATGGTGGGGTCGCTCGTAACTCCGTCCGCGCCTTGATCAGGGTTTTCTCGCACGAGCCCCTGGCGGCGGAGCTCTTCAAGGCGGGAGCGCATACGCTCCCGCAGTTCACCGGCGGCCTTGCGGGTGAAGGTTACTCCGAGTACCTGGTCGGCACGCACAAGTCCGTTTGCAACCAGCCATACCACTCGATCCACCATGGTGGCGGTCTTGCCTGACCCTGCTCCCGCTACGACCAGACGGGGTACCAGCGGGGAACTGATAATGGCAGACTGCTCCGCTGTGGGTAGGGGGCGCCCCAGGGCTTTTGCGATTTCTTCGGGGCTGAGAAAGGTTTCTACTGGCTTCTGTTCAGTCATGATTCTGCCTTTTACTGGGCGGGGGCCTTACTGGGCGGGGCGGACGGTGATAGCGCGGCCCCGTGAGCAGATGGGGCAAATATCGGGAAGGGCACAGCCAATGCCAAAGGGGCCCCCAGCGGTATGCCGAGCCTGCAGGTGCTCCCCTGCAATCAGTTCGGCAGCCCGGTTGATGAGCTCAACGGCCCAGGTACTTTCAGCGGTCAGCGGGGCCTGCTCCTGCTCGGAGTAGCTCTTCGTGGTCCCACCAATCTGTAGAAGCAGGGCACCGCCAGAAAGCTCGTGGAGCCCATCGAGTACCGGCACCTGGTTCGGTTGCGACTTCACTGGCTGCTCACCCTCTTTCTGGGCTAGGGTATCGTGCTGTAGGGCCTGCTGCATCAGGGCACCTGCACCGGCTTCAAGAGCAACCTGGTAGGCAGCGAGCTGCGGGTGCTGTTCTAAATCTGCCTTGCTGGGCTTACTCTTACCTGTCTTCAAATCGATGATGATAAAGCGCCCCACCTGGTCTACCTCAATGCGGTCCACGCGCCCCGACAGCAGGGCATCCTTAGCGGGGCCGGGCACCAGCACACTAAAGGAACCTTCGACACCCACCAGGGAGCGTCCTTTGCCCTTGAGGTCTCGCACATAGTCGGCAAACTTCTGGAGCATGCCCTCTGCCCGCTCCACCATTTTCTGGCTTTCCCAGGTGTCGGGCAGCCCTAGCTGGGGTAGGCGGCGGTGGAGCTCGTCGCGCAGGTCGCTTCCGTTCCCTTCGGGCATATCTTCACAAATGGCGTGAATGAGAGTGCCCAGCGACCGTGAGGCGTCGGTGGCAGCTTCAGCACGGGAGGCAGCTACAAACCAGTCCAGGGGCGAGCGGTGAATCTTTTCAATCTGAGACGGCGATACCGGAACCGGCCCGTCCCCGTCAAAGGCCGGGGTCTGTGAGGACAGGGGCAGCAGCCCCCACCAGGAGCGGGGGTGGGCACCCGGTACGTTCAGCCCGGAGGTCTGCTCAGGGTCGGCAAGCCGCCCCAGTAGGCGGGCAGCGGCATCGGCTTTCGCCGGTGAAATGTGCTGGGCTTCTGACCACTGGCGCAGTTCAGCAACTAGCGAGCGCAGGGTCATGGGGCGCCGAACCTCAGTCAGGGGTCGCTCGCCACCGGGGGCCGGGGCAAAGATATCGAGCAGCTCGCTGGGGGCCTGGTCGGTGGAAGATACAGCGGTGCAGACTACCCTGGAGCGGGCTCGGGAGGTTGCTGTGGCGAACATACGGAACTCGTCGAACCGGTTAGAGCGTAGGCGTTCAAGAAGCGAATAGCCGGGAGCTCCTCCCCCACCGTTATCGTGCCTGTTTGCATCCAAGCGCCCGGTAGCTGCGTCCACGAGGTCGAGGGTTCCCAGTAGGGAGCCGCGGACGGTGGTGTTCGGCCAGGTGCCGTCTTGCAGGCCCGCGATGTAGACGGTGTCCCATTCGCGCCCTGCGGCGAGAGCGGGGGTCATGATTTCTACGGCGTCGCGGTGGTTGGTGCGCTCTGCCAGGGTATCCATGGGTAGGTCTTGGGCATCGATGTAGGCCAAGAACTGTTCGGCGGTGGCTCCTGGCATCTGGTCGGTGTAGCGTTCGGCTGCCTCAAACAGGCCTATCATGGCATCGATGTCTCGCCCGGCACGGTCGGCTCCTGCACCACCTGAGAGGGACTGGGCTTTCCAGAGGGGGGCAAGTTCTGAGGCCTCCCAGAGTGCCCAGAGGACGGTTTCGGCGGTAGCGCCGGGCTGGTCGAGGGCTTTATCGCCTGCGGTGAGTACTCGGCCCAGGCGGCGGGCAGCTGCGCTGCTTTCGCCGGTGGGCAGTAATTGGGGGTTGATGAGGGCTTCAACCAGGAGGGCATCGCTGTCGCGGGTGCCCCCGGCTCGCAGTTCTTCTGCGCGGAGACGCTGACGTAAACGACGTACGTCCATGGTCGAGGCCCCGCCCAGGCGGGAGGTCAGCAGGGAAACTGCGAGGTCTGCCCCAAGACCCCAGCTGTTAGATAACTGGGTATGTGTATCCTCTGTCTCTGCTCCCTGGTCTGCCCTAGCCCGCTCTGTAGCCCGGAGTCGTCGGGTATGCAGAATCAGCCCCAGGGCATCGAGGAAGGGGCGGGCGGCAGGTTCATCGCGCACGGGAGTGATGGAGGCCGCCGTTTGTACGGGAACACCCAGATTGCTAAGGGCTCGTTTGAGGCGGGTTACATCTGATCCGTTACGTACAATAATGGCGCTGCGGCTGTAGGATCTACCCCGGTAGAGGTGGTCTTCCAGAATCATTTGGGCCAGTAGCTGGTTTTCCTGTTGGGGGGTTTCTACAACCAGGCCCAGCACCTCGGGGTCCGGTTCTGCTGCTTTCGCGGGGTTAAGCAGGGCGCCGTCGTCCCCAACCGGCAGGAGGGCCTCTTCGCTGGGCTCCCGCGGAGCGGGGGTAAGGACGCGCCGGTGGGCTGCCCGGGGCACAAGCGGTAGGCGGGAGGCCAGTTCCGACCAGCGCTCGGCGATCACAGGTGCCATACGCCAGCTCGTGGTGAGCTCTTCTGTTTTGAGTAAGGGAAAGATATCGGGGAGGTTGGCTGCCAGCTGAGGGCTGGCTCCGCGGAAGCCCTGCACGACCGTATCGGTGCAGCAGGTCATGACCACTACCGGGCCCGAGGCAAGAAGGCCGTTCAGGTCTACAGGTTCATCATCTGCGCCAGAGGCCAGTGAGTTACTGGCTGTGGCACGCAGGTACTCTGCTGACCTGCCGGTCAGGACAGCCAGCAGCCGGTAGATAGAGGGAGTGAGTTCTTGCAGGTCATCAATGAGCACTAGGTCAAAGCGGGCGCGTTCTGCACTCAGCAGATCGGGGTGGGTTAGCAGGGTCTTGGTGGCCTCATGGATAAGGGCTGCGGGGTCGAAGGCATGCGGGGCACGGAGGGCACGCACCTGGCGGTATTCGGTGTAAAGCTTAGCCAGGGCCCGCCACTCGGGGCGGTCGAAGCGCTGCGCTAGGTCTGCAACTGCTGAGGCTGTGAGGTCGTATTCGGCCATGCGGTCGAAGAAGTCTCGCACCTCGTGGCGGAAACCGCGGGTTTCAAGGGCTTCACGGAGGTCATCGGGCCAGATAATGCCAGAGCCTTCGCCGCTGCGGTGGCCGTCGAGGAGTTCTTTAATCAGGACGTCCTGCTCAGGGCCTGAAAGGAGCTTGGGGGTGAAGTCCAGGTGGGGCAGGTAACCCTCGATATGGGCCCGTCGCAGCAGGTCAAAGGCGTAAGCCTGCCAGGCGCGTACCGGGGCAGTTGAGACTGTTGCGGTGATGCGAGCTGAAAGCGCTTCTCGGAACCTGGTTGCGCTGATGCGTGAGGGGGTGAGCACCAGCAGACGGGCAGGGTCTTTACCCTGCTCTATGAATCCGGTAGCTGCTTCTAGCAGGGCCTGGGTTTTGCCGCTGCCGGGCGCGCCCAGAAGCAAGGTAGCGCCCTGAGTCTCTAGCTGCTCGTGTGTCACCGTGCACTCCCCTTCTTGTGTCGTGGCCGAGGTTCTCACTGTATTCCAAGTTCATCATAGGTGGCTGACATTTTAAGAGCCTGGGCGCCACCTGCCTCAAATATTTTTGTGGCGCAGGTTCTGTCGCTACTATCGAAGGTATGACTTCATGGACCGAGCTTTCCCGCGCAACTTTCGATCTTGAGACAACCGGTATCGACCCTAAGACTGCCCGTATCGTCACGGCTTCTTTGGTCTTGGTTTCTCCGGACGGCGAGGTTTTGCGCGCCGGGGAATGGCTGGCTGACCCCGGGGTCGAGATTCCTGAGCAGGCGTCCGCCATTCACGGCATCACCACCGAGTACGCCCGCGAGCACGGCAAGCCTGCCCAGCAGGTGGCCTACGAGGTGGCTATGGCTCTAGGCGGTCTCTTTGCCGATGGCATTCCCGTCATCGCCTTTAACGCTGCCTACGATTTCTCGGTGCTGCATTTTGAGCTGGCCCGCTACGGGTACCCGCCGCTGACCTGCTACCCCGTGCTTGACCCCCTGGTCATCAATAAGCATGTGCACAAGTTTAAGAGGGGCAAGCGCACCCTGGAAGTACTGGCAAGCGAGTACAGCGTGGAGCTGGAAAACGCCCACACCTCGAAGGACGACGCCCTGGCAGCTGAGCGCCTGCTGACGGCTATGAGCTTTGAATACGAAGAGATTGAACAGCCTGCTACAGCCCTGCATGAGCAGCAGATTACCTGGGCAGCTGAGCAGGCAGCCGAGCTGCAGGACTACTTCAACCGCATTGGCAAGCAGGCGGACGTCAGCGGGGCCTGGCCGGTACGCACCGACTAAGGTTCAGGTAGCGTGAACGCTCCGTTAGGACGCCGGTAGGCAGGTAGGTGCCTTAAGCACCATCACTTGCCCACCGGCGTCCTTTTCTGCCTGGCCTCTACTAGATTTAAAGGAGCAGATACACCTCAACCGCAAGGACGACCGTGAACGAGCCCGCGCCCACCAATAGCATCTACCTCGGCTCCACCCGCAACCAGCACAAAGAACTGGTAGCCCAATCAGCGGTCGTCCTCAAGCTAGGCCTGCTCCTCATGAAATCTGGAGCCAGCGCCTACCGTGTCAAAACCTCCATGTCCCGTCTGGCCAAAGCCGTAGGACTTGAAGAACACCACGCCCAGGTACACTTCACCGAACTCTCCACCACCGCCTACTCCGGCGGTAACTTCCGCACCGAAATTGCCGAAACCCGCGTCAAGGGGATCTCCGCCTACAAAATCGACCTGCTCAGCGACTTCGTCTCGTCCCTGCCCGAGCGCATCGACCCAGCTCTAGCCGACGCAACGCTCACCCGCATTGAGAAAGAAAAGCCTCTCTACGCCCCCTTGCTCCTAGCTCTCGCTGCCGCCCTAGCCTGTGCAGCCTTTGCCTTCCTCAACCGTGGTGGGGTCATTGAATGCTCAGTCGTTCTCGTTGCAGCCTTCGCCGGCCAGCTCCTACGCTCCACCCTCGCCCACCGGGGTCTCAACCATATGGCGGTTTGGATGCTCTGTGGCCTGCTCTCAGCCGGTATCTATGTGGGGGTCATGTCGGCGCTCATCGCTCCCGGCCTCATTGCGGATAACCACCTGGTGGGCTTTATATCCTCGATTCTCTACCTGGTACCGGGCTTCCCCCTGGTTACCGGCATGTTAGAGATAGCCCGTATGGACTTCTCATCAGGCCTAGCCCGCCTTACCTATGTGGCGCTCCTTCTGGGCTCAGCCTCTTTCTCAGTCTGGCTTATCTCCCTGGTCTTTAGCCTGCCCCTAGAGCAGGCCCCAGCACCGCACCTGGGCTTCTGGCTGCTCCTGATGCTCCAGATGTTGGCCTCCTTCACCGCCGCCTTCGGCTTCGCCATGCTCTTCTCAGCCACTCCCCTCTCTTGCGCCTGGGCAGGGGCAATCGCCGCAATCGTAAACCCGGGTCGTATCTGGCTAGTAGAAGCCGGGTGGGCACCCCACCTCGCCATTGCCCTGGCCGTTTTTACCGCCGGGGTACTCTCAGAAATCATCGCTCCCCTCCACGCCCGCCGGGTTTCCCGCATCTCCCTGGCGGTGCCAGCTACCGTCACCATGGTTCCCGGTGTCATGTTTTACATGTCCATGGCCCACTTCTCTAACGGCGATGTCAATGAGGCCCTAGCCAGCTTCGTGCAGGTCCTGCTCATCTTCGCTGCTCTAGGAATGGGGCTGGCCCTGTCTCGCCTGCTCATGGACAAGAACTGGCTCTACGACCGCGATACCCAGAACCTGGCGTCCCTGCCGCAGGGGCACCTGCGATAAGGAAACTTACACGCAGAAGTAGGTGAAGCAGGCACAACTATGGGCGCGGTGCACTGGCCGGTAGCCAACTGGCTGGGTCTGGCATGAATCGCTTGCGAGCCTGCGAGCCAGCGAGAAGGTTAGTTGGCGAAGGCCAGTGCGCCGCGCCCGTTGAGTATAGAAACCTAGACTGTCGCCTCTGCCGCTGCTCGGGCGGCGTCAGGTAGAGCCGCGATGATGCGGTCCATGGCGGCATCATCGTGGGCTGCTGACAGGAACCAGGCTTCGAAGGCGCTGGGCGGCAGGTAGATGCCGGAGTTTAGCATAGAGTGGAAGAAGGCATTGTAGCGGTAGGTTTCTGATGCCTTGATGTCTTCATAACTATGCACGCCCTTGTCAGCGGTACCAAAGGCAACGGAGAAGAGGTTACCTGCGGTCTGGATGGAGTGGTTGACCCCCTCAGCGTTGAAGGCCTCAACCAGGGCGTCCTGCAGCTGGGCCGAGCGGGTGTCAATGGTTTCGTAGACGGTGGCGTCAGCGGCCTTGAGGGTGGCCAGACCGGCAGCCATGGCAATGGGGTTACCGGAGAGGGTACCTGCCTGGTAGACGGGGCCCAGCGGAGCCAGGTATTCCATGATTTCGCGCTTGCCGCCCAGGGCAGCCATGGGCATACCGCCGCCAATCACCTTGCCAAAGGTGAAGATATCGGGGGCCCAGTTACCTTCTGCGGGGGCGGAGTAGCCCCAGTAGCCTGCGGACGAGACACGGAAGCCGGTCAGCACCTCGTCGAAAATCATAAGGGCGCCCTGTTCGCGGGTAATCTCGCGCAGGAAGGCGTTGAAGCCCTCAGCAGGGGTCACAACGCCCATGTTGCAGGGGGCTGCTTCGGTGATGACGGCGGCAATTTCGCCGGGGTTAGCGGCAAAAGCTGCGCGGACGGCGTCCTCGTCGTTGTAGGGAAGGACGATAGTTTCGGCGGCGGTAGCGGCAGTGACGCCTGCCGAGCCGGGCAGGGCCAGGGTGGCGACGCCGGAGCCGGCTTCTGAGAGCAGGGCGTCAACGTGGCCGTGGTAGCAACCTGCAAACTTAATAATTTTGTCGCGGCCGGTGTAGCCGCGGGCCAGGCGGATGGCGGTCATGGTTGCTTCGGTGCCGGTAGAAACCATGCGGATCTGGTCGATGGTTCCGGGGGCAACGGCGTTGATGCGGTCAACCACGAGTTCAGCCAGCTCGGTTTCGGCGGCGGTTGAGGCACCGAAGGAAAGGCCGTGTTCAACCGCTGCGTGCACGGCTTCGATGACACCGGTGTGCTTGTGGCCGAGCAGGGCCGGGCCCCAGGAGCAGACCAGGTCGACGTAGTTGTGGCCGTCCGCGTCGGTCAGGTAGGGGCCGGAGGCTTCTACCATGAAGGCGGGGGTGCCGCCAACGGAGTTGAAGGCGCGCACGGGTGAGTTGACGCCGCCGGGAATGACGCGGGCGGAGCGGGCAAAGAGGTCTTCTGAGACGGTCAAGGGGGTTACCTTTCGTTGAGCCAGGTAGCGGCTTCGGTGGCGTAGTAGGTCAGGATGATGGAGGCGCCCGCCCGGCGGATGCCCATGAGGGCTTCGAGGGCTACGGCCTTGCGGTCAATCCAGCCAGCGGCGGCAGCAGCTTCAATCATGGCGTATTCGCCGGAGACATGGTAAGCGGCCACGGGGACGGGTGAGAAGTCGGCAACCTCGCGCACGATGTCCAGGTAAGCGGTAGCTGGCTTGACCATGACCATATCGGCGCCCTGCTCGATATCGAGCTGGACTTCGTAGAGGGATTCGCGGCGGTTAGCGGGGTCCTGCTGATAGGTTTTGCGGTCGCCGGTGAAGGTGGAGCCCACAGCATCGCGGAAGGGGCCAAAGAAGGCCGAAGCGTATTTGGCGGAGTAGGCCAAGATAGAAACATCGGTGAAGCCGGCTTCGTCGAGGGCGGTGCGCATGGCGGCGATTTGGCCGTCCATCATACCGGAGGGGCTGACGGTGTGGGCACCGGCGCGCGCCTGGGAAACCGCCATCTTGCAGTAGGACTCCACGGCGGCGTCATTATCAACGACGGTGTCACCGAAGGCGTCTTCGACCAGGGGGCCGCAGTGGCCGTGGTCGGTGAATTCGTCGAGGCAGGTATCTGCCATGACGACCACTGAGTCGCCGAAGTGCTGGCGCACAGTGCGGATAGCTCGGTTGAGAATACCGTCTTCGGCCCAGGCTGCTGAACCGGCCGCGTCCTTATCTTCATCGCGCGGCACACCGAAGAGATCGATGCAGCGCACGCCGGCATCTACTGCCTTCTGGACTTCCCCGATGACGGTCTCCAGGGTGTGCTGGTACTGGCCGGGCATGGATTCGATGGCAACGGGCTCCTCGATTCCGTCGCGCACGAAGAGCACCTGCACCAGGTTAGCCGGAGTCAGGGCGGTTTCGGCGGTCAGGGCCCGCATGGGGCCGGTGGTCCGCAGGCGGCGGGGGCGCACCGGGAGGGCTGAGGGTTCAAACATGGTCTTCCTTGACGGGTAGGTGTCTTTTTAGCTTAGAGGGCGAGCGCGGCTGCTGCCAGGTCTGCGGCGGCGGGGCTCGCCGCCAGGGTGATGGTGGCAGGACGTTGCTGCTCGGGTAGGTTGCGGGCGGCGGCTTCGGTGCTGGCCCCGATGGCAACGGTGGGGGGCAGGGTGCTGCCGGCGGCGTCCGCTAGGGTTTGCAGGAGCAGGGGCG
>DXCN01000039.1 GCA_019115985.1 Candidatus Rothia avicola
AGCATGCGGGGTAGTCCCGCCGTAATCAGCCATGTTTTATTGGCTCCTTTCAGGAAGAGCAGCGTAAATCTGCCTATAGCTTGCAGCGGGGATATCACCGTACGTGCCGTAAGCGGCGGCCATATCTTTTAGGCCTTTCCAGGTAAAGCATCGTACAAATCAGCGTAAGAAGTACCGACACGCCACTGGTCATACCTCGCATAGGCTGCGGTGAAGTCCCCGTAGGTCTTACCAGCCACAGGGTCACGCACCCACTTAGCCTGCGCATCGCAGGACCAGGTCGGCACATTCCCCTCCCAGGCCTCGGTGTAGCCGGTGATGATATACTCGGCCTCCCAGCGGGTGATACCGTCCTTGCCTTCACCTGCCAGCAGGCAGGTGTCCCCCACCTGCTTACGCGGGTCCCAGAGCATGCTCAGGGAATCAAAAGTGATACGGGCGGTAGCCAGCTCGGTGGCGAGGGTCTGGGCGTAGGCTCGCACATCATCGGGGGTCAGCCACCAGGCCGTATCCAGAGATAGCCGCGGCTTCATGCTTCCCCCTGCGCCAGTGACTTCATGGGCCATTTCGGCCCATTGGACTAGCCACTTAGCACGCACCAGCGGGGCGGGTACGCCGCGGTTATTTCGGCGCAGGTCCTCCACACCCAGGGTCGGGGTCGCCAGGTAGTATTTTTCAATCCGGCTGCGGGTATTTTGCCTGACCAGGTGTGTCATTTTGAGGGTACGCTGACCCAGTTTCTCCAAGGTCGCTGAGACATCTTCGTGATTTGAGGCTGGACCGGTCCACCGGTAGGCCCCGTCCGTGTCCGGCTGCTCAAAGGTGATTTGCCAGAAGCTACCAGACCCGGCATTGAAAGCCGCCGAGTTGTACTGGCCGTCCTTTGCATCGACCACAGCCCGCCAGGAGGTGTCCACCTCATGCCAATCCTCCAAATCAGGGACCTGAATAAACTGGATATCCTCCTCGCCGGGGGTGATTTCTTGGATGTTGGCTGGCTGGTAGACCAGCTGCCGGGCCGCCGCCGAGTTCCCACGAATATTCGGCAAAAGGTAAGAGATACTCACCCCGGAGTAGAGGGGGTCACGGGCGGTCGCCCAAGCACCGGTAAAGACCCTTTCCTGGACCTTATCGGTGATAGAGGGCTTCTTCCCCATCAGATAGGGTCGGGATGCCACAATCACTTTGCCGGTTTCATCGGCCCAGACTGAGCCCATGGTCGCCTCACACCAGGAGGCCACGACCTTTTCGGCTGGCTCGTTTTCGAAGCCGCGCATGGCCCTGATGCCGGAGTCGCCTAGCCCGGCGAGGAAGAATCCGGCGGGGCGCGGGGTCATACCCGCCACCAGCGCCGGAGCGTAAGAGGCATTGGGGCTGTAGCGTACTGAGACGCCCAGCCCGCCGATAGCGGTCACGGTCTGCACCCCTGCCCCATCTGAGGCGAATTTCAGCTCCTCGATAGTGGTGAAGTCAGTCCAGATGCGGACGCGCCCGGACCCGACCTCCATCACCAGGGGCACAGCCTCCACCGAAGCAGGAAAAAGGCTCTTACCCTCCCAAATCTGCGACCCCGCCCGGTAAAGCTTCAAGACCCCCTGCGCGTAAGCCAGGGCCCAACTCTGCCCTCTAGCGAGGGTGACTTCGATAGACCCGCCGTGACTGGTCATGACCCGGCCAATGGCGACCCAGGGCCGATTCTCCCGCGCCGGAGAAGATGCGGCGTCGGTGTACATGCCCCGCACCATGGCCAGCCCATACGGGTGGGTCGACGCCGAATAGTTCGTTGCACCCATGCGGGTATATCCGACGGTCGCGGAGTAGAAGCCGCGGAATTGGTAGGAATCGTGGGCTACCGTGTAAGGGTCGTCGGCGGGCAGGTGGCCCCGCCCGGCAAGCTCCAAACAGCGCATGACCATCCACACCGACCGCGACCCACCCCCGGTTGTCTGCGTCACCCACGGCGGGATATTCACCGGCATCGTCAAAGCCACCCCCAGCCCATCCGTAATCTCAGAGACCGCCTCGCCCCCATCCAGGGGTGCCTTGGTGGTTTCGATGAAGCCAGTGAAGCGGGGGAACGCCTGCCCAGCGACCTCAGCGATAATCTCCACCTTATCCCCCTCAGCAGGTAGGGTGTGCCAGGCCGGGTTCTGCGCCTCATCACTGACGATTTTCTCCGGGGCCCAGGTGATGGAGCCACGGCGGGAACGGATATCGGTGCCCGCATTCACCAGAGATTCTGGCATACCCCCTGCGGTGTCGATACCCCACTTCGCGCTAGCGTGGGGACGCTCGATACCGTTGACGTAGATGCGTAGGGTGGCCTCGATGACCGGGCCGGGCTTGTAGGTGCCAGGAAGCATTAGCCCACCTCCATGATCTTCGCTGAGACCCGCCAAAAAGTATCGTGACTCTTTTTCTGGGTCCGGATGATTTCACGCTTGACCGAATCCACCACCACAGATGTGGCCCCCGCGCCCACTGCCCAAGGCACCACGTAAGGCGTGTAGGTGACCTGTGGGAAAGCCAAAGAGGTGAAGCCAGTAGCCCGAATCTGCAGATACCGAGCAGTCGCTGGGACCACCGGTACAGTCCCCGAAATACGCTGCGCCAAAACGCCATCAGCTTCAATCTTCTTCAGCGTTCCCACGCGAGCTCCGATGATGGTCCTGAAATCCATTTCGAGAATCGTCGGGCCGGCTGCGTCAACGGTGGCGGTAATAGGCTTTCCCGGGATGACCGGGATTTGGTCAGCAATGATGGTGGGGGTCGCGGTGCCTGTGATGAGGGACCGCTGAGCGGTGCCTGATGGGGCGGAAAAAGTACCACCATTGGCTTTGCTGGCCAGGCGGCTCTGGGCTGGGGTAAGGACGTTGGTGAGGGCAGCGGCAGATGAGACGAAGCGGAATGGCCCCGGCCCGTACTCTCCGGTGGCATAGCCCATAAGGATTGATGTGGAAGCGTTTCCCGAGGTGAGGTTGATATCCCACTCTCGGAGAGAGGTTTCATCGGGACGGGCTTGTACGAATGCCCAGGTTTTTGCTGCGGCTTTTTGATAGCTGTAGCGCGGCTCTGGTATCTCCGTGATACTAGTTGCCCAGTTCACTTCATACATTCGCGCAAGCGTCCCGATGAAATCTTTCATTACTTTATCTTTCCTACTTTTCTCATGATTCCCGCTAGCTCTCGCTCACCGATTACTACCATCGGCTGCCACTGGCCGAGAGCTTCCACGAAGAGCGGCCGTAGAGCCTCGGTGAGGGCAGCTACGAGATCGGTGTTCGGTGAGCCGTCTGCTGTGGGAGTCGTTGCGGTTTGGGTGAGGGTGGTTTTTGCCATCTCGATTTGGCCGCTGATGGTTGCCGCGGTGGTGACGCGGGTTGAGGCGGCGGAGACCGCCGCGATGTTTGCTTCCATTCCCTTGGCGAAGTCGGTGACGAGAGCCTGACCGGAGTAGGGGGTGTAGCCACGTCCGGAGAAGGGGCCCTTTTTCGCGGGGGAGAAGGGGAAGAAATCTCGGACGGCGTCCACCACGCCCTTGGCGGCGTCGATTGCTCCGCCGACGGCGTTCTTGATGCCCTGGGTGAAGCCATCAATCAGGGCCTTACCGGAATTCACCAGCAGGGAGCCCAGGTTGCCGAGGGCAGAGGTAATCTGCCCGGGTAGTTCACGCACGAATCCGAGCACAGCCTGAATGCCGCTTGAGACGGCGCTCTTCATGCTTTCCCACCCGTTTTGCATGGACGAGACCATGGAGGTGACCGCGCTAATCAGCAGTGCCTTGATGGTTTCCCACGCCCCGGAGAGGAAGGACGCGATTGAGCTCATTACTGAGGTAATCAGGCTGAGGAAGCCCTGGAAGCCTGAGGAAATCAGTGAGGTCAGGAAAGAGAGCGCGGCGCTAAAGATGCTTTTCGCTAGCTCCCACCCTGCAGATATCAGCGAGCCGATAATCGCGAAGGCACCAGAGATCACGCTCTTGATGAGCTCAAAGGCGCCGGAGACGATTTGTCCCAGGCCAGACCAGACCTGAGACCAATTTCCGGTGAGAATCCCCGAGAAAACATCGATGATTCCCTGAATCACGGTCAGGGCTGCGCTAATGATCTGCTGGGCCGCCGAAAAGACGGTGGTGACCACCGGCAGCAGGGCGTTAAAGGCTACAACCAGTACGCCCATCACAACCTGGGCAATCTGCGCCAGCAGAGGCAGCAGTGCAGAGATAACCGGGGCTACCTGCTGAAAGACAGCAATCAGCGGGGGAAGAATCGCCGAAATCAGCTGCATCAGCACCGGCACCAGCTGGCCCAGCAGAGCGCCCGCCAGCGGAACCACGGCCGCTACGATCTCAATCAGCACAGGTCTAATCGCGGCAAACAGCGCTGCCAGGGGAGGCAGAAGCGCACTGACCAGCTGCATCAGCGGCGGAATCAGCACAGCTATCGCGCCCGCAAAAGTAGCACCCAGCAAAGTGACCAGCGGGGTAAGAATCGGTATCAGCTGCTGAATCACCGGCAGAATCGCCTGAAACGCAGTCAGCAGGGAATTACCAATCACCCGAACCAGGGGCATAAGCGCAGTCAGCAAGGATTGGACGACCGGTACAAGCCCAGAAATCAAAGTAGCGACCACTGGGCCCAGGGCGCTGGTAAGCGTCGTCATGGTCTGAGCAATCAGCGGAGCGAGCGCAAGAAAAGCCTGACCCACGGCACCAAGCACCGGCCCAAGGTTCGCCATGGCATCATGTGCGCCCTGGAAAACGGTGGTCAGGGCGCCCTGGAAGGCGGGGCCGTTGACGGCCTGGTTGATTGCTTCTAGGCCGGTGGCGAATGCCCCAAGGGTCGCCCCGCCACCTGCAGAAGCGGCGGTGAAGAGACCCACGAAGATACCTGATACTGAGCCGATGACGGAGCCGAGCTGCTGCAGGCCGGTGAGCGCGCCATCAATCCATTGGAAGATTGCGCCTGACTCGTAGGAGGCTGACACCCAAGCTTCAAAGCGGAAGGCCAAGTCGTTGAATGCGCTGGCTAGCGGAGCTAGATAGACCGAGCCGACATTAGCGAGCTCTAGCAGACCGGCGGTAAAAGCTCCGACGCCTTCACCGGCGATATCTACTGCTTCGCTGGTGCGACGTATAAGCCCTTGGATATTCTCAATGCCGGTGGAGGATGAGACTGCGCTTGAGATTGCGACGGCCCAGCCTGCCATCTGGCTTGAGAGGCCCGCTAGGCTATCTGATACAGCGGGCAACAGGGTGCCGACCATATCGCGGATAGGCCCAGCAGCTCGCTCCCAGAAGCTAGCGCTGATGGAATCCTGCAGCGCGGAGAATTGGGGGCCAAGGTCAGCTAGGACGGTGCCGGCGTCCTTGAGCGAGGCAATCAGTACACCCACGCCTAGACCCGCACCAGCCAGTAGACCAGGAAGTACCAGGGCAGCAGGGGCCACAGATGCCAGAGAGCCAGCAAGGGTGATGAGAGAAGCTGAGGCGGCGAGCGCGGTGGCCCCGAGTGAGGCTATGCCGCCTGCTGCGGCGGTGGCTTTGAGTGCGCCGAGGGTGGCGGTGACGGCCGCTAGGGCAGCCTTGTTGAGGGTGGGGGTGATGCTGATTCGCCGGTCGCGGGAGAGAACGGCGATTCGGGCAGCGGCGGCCGCGGTTTCGGCCACGGCGTTGATTTCGACGCTGGCTCCGCGTAGAGCGGCGATTTTGGCTTTGGCGGCCTCAGTTTGGGCTTCGACCATGGCCTTGATATCGATGCCTGAGAGGGCTGCCTCAGCGGCGGTGACAGCACGGCGGGCAGAAGCGACCAGGGATTCGGCGTCGATATCCGCTTGAAGAGTGACCTTGAGGGTGCTTTCGACCTGCTCAAGGGTCTTCTTCAGATCAGCGCGGAAGCTTTTCGCTAGTGGTACGACTCGAATCCATACCTTGCCGATTTCTGCGCCTGCCATGCTGGCACCGCCTTTCTAGAGGGAGATTGAGCCGAAGATGGCGTCGAGGTCTTCAAATTCGACGGGCTTTTCGGCTTTTTTCTTATCGCCGGGCTTGGGGACGGGGTCAGGCGGCTGGATTTCCTTGGTGCTGTTGACCTGCATGAGCGTGTGGTTGAGCATGAGCAGGGCGTCCAAGGTGTAGTCCAGGCGTTCTGATTCAGGGGAGTACCCGTAGTAGCCCATCTCGTTCTGGACCTTGGCCCGGTAGAGGGAGCGTTCTTCGTAGGGAATGCGGTCTAGCAGGGCGTCGATGACGCGGGAGCTAGGGGAATTCTTGATGAGCTGGAAGGGGTCTTGCTGGTAAATGGTGAGGAAGTCACTGACCAGCTCATGGTTGGCGGTGAAGAACTCTAGGAGTCCTTGCCTTTTCCCATCTCACCGACGTACGCCAGGCACAGCTGCATGACGTCCTGGAAGTTTTCAGCGATGTTGAAGGCATCCCAGCCTTCACGGTCTTCCACGTAGCGTTCATCGATGTATTCAATGAGGTCGCCGACGCCGTCGAAATCAATCTTTTCCAGCTCTTCGGAGAAAGTCAGAGGCATCTCATCTTCCCCATCGAAAATGCTGGCAAATGCGCCGATATCCAACGCGCCTTTCAAGCGGTTAATGAGGCGGACGCTGTCAGAGGCTTTGAGCTTGGAGAAAGGCTTGAGCAGGTGGGCGTTATCGAGCTCATCGAAGCGGAGCTGTCGGGCTTCTGCGATCTCTGCCGCAGGAGCCTTGTGGTCCTGGGGTGTCTTAGGCATTGGGGTGAGTCCTTTCAGAAAAATCGAGTCCTATGGGGTAAAAACGGTTGCCCTAGCTCAGGACTCGATGGAGCCAGGGCAACCAAATCTTGGAGAGGTTTTAAGCGGCGGCCGCGTCAGGGTTCAGCTCGGCCTTCTTATAAGGGCGGGTAGCTAGCCAGCCCTGCTTGCGGTTACCATCGCCGGGGGACATGACGGTGCCCTTGATCGGGGTCTCGAAGAAGTAGGAGGTGTTCAGCTCAGGGGCTGAGCCAGCCTTGATTTCACAGCGACGGCCGTACCAGCCGGCCCGCTTCTTCGCGCCCTGCACGAAGACGATCTGGACGGACTTCGTGGTGGGCTGAGCTTCGTCGTACTGATACATCTTGAGTTCGTCGTCCCACTCGCCTTCGCCGTAGGCCAGCTGCATCTTTTCCTGGGAGATTTCCAGCAGAGCGCACTCGAAGCCATTGATTTCTGGGTCTTCAATGATTGACTCGACGGCGTCCTCTTCGAAAGAACCGATAGCCTTGGGCTCACCACCCTCGCGGGTGAACTTCCACAGGTTTTCGCGGGAAGTATGGCCTAGCGCCTGCCATTCCTTAGGCCATGTCTTAGGGTCTCCGATAACGACGCCCTCGGGATTGAAAGGCTCTGCCGATTCACTGACAGACACGAAGATTGCGCCGTGACCAGGCACGACAACATCAGATGACTTATTAGCCATGGGGGTTCTCCTTAAATGAAGAAGGCCCCTCAGTCAGAGGGGCCAAACTGGATTAGATAGGGGGCTAGCTTGCAAGTATCAGACGCATGGTGAAAGCGCACTGATACGAGGCCTTCTGACGGGCAGCCTCAACCGACGGCAGAACCACAGGGAAAGAGACCACCTCAGCGAGCGCCGTTGAGGTGCCAGCGTGGACGGTGGCGTTTTCATGGGCTTCAATGATTGCTTCAATCAGGGTGCGGGAGGTTTTTTCTGCCTCTGCCCGGGTGGGGGCTATTGCGGAGATTGAGATGCTGTTATCGGAGGCCAGGAGGGCGGGGCCGTTGGGTAGTGGTATTGAGCTTGCTAGCTGGATGAAGATGTACTTTTCAGGTAGTGAGGTGGTGGCTGCGCTGTAGGCGGGTAGGCCTAGTGTTTTGCAGAGGGCCAGTAGGTAGGGGATGGGGCTATCCACTGTGGGCCACCTGCGTGAAGGCGAATTTGCCGGGGACGAATGTGTCGCCCTCATGATGGCCGAATTCGATGGCCATGACGCCCTCGACTTCGGATGAGATGATGCGGTCTAGGACGCCGTCCTCACCCATCTCTTTCTCGACCCTAATCGATTCGGCGAAAGCGCCTGTGTCTGCGTGTGCAGATGCGATGGCTCGTACTTTTGTCGCGGTCTGGTCAGCGAGGTCGTCCATGGCGTCGGAGATGCCGACCATACGGGCGACCTCGATACCAGCGTTTTTATAGAGCTCAGCCATGGCTTCCCCTTTCCATGAAGATGCGGTCGTGCTGGGTGCTAAAGCCCAGGCGGGCTTTGAGCGGGCGGCCGCGCTGAATGTAGGTGTCCCCCTCCCACTCGATACGAGAGGTGGCTGTGTCTGGCCATGCTCCCGGCGCGGTGGTTACAGCGTAGGTGTCTAGCGGCTTGAGACCGTAGGCTTCTACATCTGTAGCTGATACGGGGTGGACGTTGCAGCGGACGGTGACGGGCTCGCCTTCCTGGTAGGTGGGTGCACCATATTCATCGAGGCTCTCACCTAGCGGGGTGACGATGACCGTGTGGCGGGGGGTTCGTATGAGGCTCATCGTAGCCCCCCGTGCCAGGCCGTTCCGCGGGCGAGGGTAGCTGAGCGCGGGGTGAACCCAGAGGCTTTAGCCCCGCACCCTAGCTGTGCCAGGTCAGCGTCAGGAAACCATATATTTCCTGCGCGGGTCAGCGGGTCGACCGTGTAGGAGTAGCCGTGCTCGCTCTCAGAGCGGAAGCCCACGGCCTCCGGGTCTACACGGGCCACACGCGCCACCGCCTCAATCACCAAATCCTTAGCGATAGCGATAGCGCGGGCGTCGCCCCGGCGGATACGGGTCTCAGTAGCTGGGCAGAGCGCAAAGAGCTTGCGCTCTGCCTTCGCTAGCTGGTGATCGAGCCAGGACATGGCCGCCGGGTCATTTACATCGAGGGTGCCCCTCAGCTCATCATTTACCTCATCAGGTGAAATAGACAGCAAATTATTGCAGGCCATGGGCTTTCACCGCCTTACTCGGTATCGAAGGAATCGCCGGCGTCCAGCTCTGAATCATCGACCAGATCAGCGGTCGCAGGTTCGGGCTCAGGCGCGGTTTCTTCCACGGAGGTAGGCTCTACAGCCTCTTCGACGGCCGCTGCTTCCTCAGCACCGGCCTCGGTCTTCTTCTTGCTCCCAGCGGTCTGCTTGGGTACGAGATTTGCCTCTGCCACCAGGTCCTTGAAGCCTGCCGGCAGGTCTTGACCAGCCTGCAAAAATACAGGCTGGTCAGTTTTGGGGTCTCGAACCAGCACGTTGACCGCGAGTTTACGCTTTGCGGCCGCCATGGTTAGAGCACCTTAGCGACCAGGGAGCGGTCTGCGTTGGCAAGCACGGGCAGGGCAATCGCGTCAGCGGCGATTTCCAGACCCACAGGGGGCTTGGAATTCTCGAAAACCGCTGCCACCAGACCGGCGGCGTCGGCCTCGTCGATACCCCATGAGGGGGTGAAAGCTGAAGCGGTGGTACCCCAGGGGGTGCCGCCGAGCTCAGAGGCCTCGGCAGAGAACTTCTCACCCGCAGCGGGCAGGAAGATCAGGCGGTCATCGGGAATCAGACGCCCCGCTGCGGTGGCTTTATCAAAGACCTGCAGGGTGGGCAGGCCCTGGCCCAGCAGAACATCGTTGATTTCCATCAGGCCAGCGGGTCGAGAACCGCCATTAGCGAGCGCGGTGGCGAAATCCGGGTGCTTGGCCAGCTGGCGCAGGATTCGGCGAGAGGTAAGGATTGCGCCAGGCGCGTCACCGAAGTTGCTGTTTGCGTAGGTTTCAGCGTAGAGCGCGATATCTTCCAGTGGGTCGCCACCTACATTCCAGAGGGTGCCGGCGGTGACGTCGTGGGTGCCTGAGCGTCCGAAAGATTCGTCAATCTTCAGATCGTCCTGCTCGATGGTCAGGCGGCCAGTGACCAGCAGGTTGGCGCGTTCGAGCTCAAGGCGTTCGAAGTAGGCGTCGACCATGCGGGCGGCACGGCGCTTGATCCAGGATTCCTTGGCGGCGTCGGAATTACGGCCGGTGAGGACGGCTTCCTGCTCGCCGAATCGGCCCTGCTCGGAGAGGGGCATGAGCTTGATGGTGCGCTTGACCTTGGTGGCGCCGGTACCGAATCGGGGCTCGGCGTCGAAGGCGCGGCGCTTGGCAGGTTCGGCGGGGGTGTTGCCCTCAACGGTGACGTCGACGGTGGCGCCATCGACGTTGTAGTTGGGCAGGAAGGCGGAGAGGACGCCGTCCTTCTCTTCCTTTGCGATGTAGAGTTCGCGCATGAATTCGGTCAGCGCGGCGGGGTCGAAGATGTCGGAATTCAGAGTAGGCATGCTGATTTACCGCCTTTCTTAGAGGTAAGTAATGGTGGAGTTGGCCTGGGTGGTGGGCTTGGTGAAGCCTCCCAAGGGGACGCGGGAGGCGACGACGCGGCCGTGGTCGAGCATGGGCGCTGCGACTCGGGCAGTTTCACCGACCGATACAGCCAGATCGTGCATGAGGTGGCCGGCGAAATTTTCTCCGGTGTAGGGGCCGGCGAAGCCGTCTTCACCGATAGCCAGAGGGAAGCCCTGGGGCAAGCGGCCGTTCTTGAAGTGGGTGCCCGGGGTGAACTTCGAGAGATCGAGGGTTACGGTGCGGGCGTTCCACTGGCCGTGCGCGGAAGCGAGCCATGACTGGTCGCCGTCGATGATGGTGGTTACGGGGTTGCCGATGATAGACATTTTTACCGTCCTTTTTGATTGAGATATTCTTCAGCCTTAGCCTTACCCAGCTCCTTGCCACCTACACCCTGAGTCCCACGATGGCCAGAGTGGTTCTCGGGGGAGCCCTTTCGGGTGAAGGCATCAAGGAAGGTGGTAAGGGCTTCGGTGTTGATTGAGTGGTCGGGGTTGAGGAAGGCCGTGGGGGCCAGGGAGGTTTTGAGTAGCTGTAGGGCGTCCGCGTTGAGCTTGCGGGCTGTGGCCTCAGCGCTCAGGTGAGTGTTGAAGCGCTCCAAGGCGAATTCTTCATTGACCTTGGCGCGTTCTTCAGCGCGGGCAGCCTCAATGAGCGCCTGCACGTCTTGGCCGGGGGCCGGGTCTTCGTCGCCGGTAGGCTCACCCTCGGCGTCCGATTCTTCGGAGCCCTCGACGTCGCCCGCCTCGGGCTGTTCGGGGCCGGAGGGCTCAGGCTCAGCAGGTTCTTCCGGTTCGGCAGGCTCCTCATCAAAGGTGATGGTGGTTTCGCCCTCGATGCCGGTGTAATCCTGCCACCAGGCGTCAATTGCCTCGTGCTTGGAGTCGTCGCCGTCGCGCTCACTCACGCGGGCCTTAGAGACCTCAGCGGAAGTCAGCAGCACGATGGTCTCATCGGCCTTGATTCGCTCAGCGGCCGCGGCGCGCTCATCGGCCTTAGCCAGAGTTCGTACCACGAAAACGTCCTTGCCCAGGTCATGGGCGCGGGACTCAGCCTCAAGACGCCACCGCTCAGCGGTATCAGCGTCAGGAGCGAGCGCCCGGAAGCTGTCGAAGTCGATGACGGCGCCGCCGGTCTTGGCTGCCTGCTCGGTGGCGTAGGTGCTCTTACCTGCGCCGGGTGGACCCACGATGAGGTGGACTTTATTCATGCTGCCTCCTTAGCGGCTGCGAGTTTGGTGTACTTGGTGATGTCTTTTTCTGCCCGGCGAAGACCAAAGGCGAAGCCGATGGCGCGGGGGTCATCGGGGTTGATACCCTCGGCCTTTAACTCTTGGAGCTTCTTGGCGTAGGCCTCTTTTTGGGATTGGGCACGGGAGAGACGCTTTTGAGCCTCAGCCGGGGTGAGCTCCTTGGTGCGAGAGCCTGGCACCACGTAAGGTGGCTTCTTCTTGCGCCGGCGCTTCTGTGCTTCTTCCGGCGTCAGGTAGGTATCACCGACGCGAGCCAGGACGGGCCCTAGCTCGCCGTGCGCGTAGGTGGTGACCCGAATGTTTTTCAGGTTCTTGTAATCATTGCCCTGCGCTGCCTCGTAGAGGGCGTCGAGGTCTTCCCGGTTGAGGGAGAGCCCGGGGTCATTGGACTTGGTGACGGGTGCGACCGAGCAATTACAGCCACCGTGAATAGGGAGCAGGTCTTCCATGCCGTAGATACGGTCAGCAGCCACAATGCACAGGCCACAGACCCCGCTCTTGGAGAGCTCAGGGTGGATAATGCGCCGGTAGCCGATGACTTTCTCAGAGCGGCGGAATTGCGCGATACTAGCGTTTCGCTTGGTCAGCTGCGCGTTATCTTTGCCGATGTGGCTTGCTCGCTGAAAGGCGGCGTCCAGTGCCTCGACCTCGCTCTTACCCTCAGAGAGCGCGTACCGGTATTGCTCGGCCGGGCGCTGCCAGACCTGCACCGGGTCAACCGGGCGGGGGTACTCAAAAACCTCCGGCGCCTCAGCTGACGCCGGGGCGTCCACCTGGCCCATGAGCTCCCGGGCACTAGCGGCGGCGATCTCGTAAATCTGCTTCAGCGCACGGGTCTCAGCCTCAGCAGCGAGCGTGGCCGCCCGCTCCACCGCGTCATCGTCGTACCAGCCATCGAAAGACCCCCAGATAGCTCCCAGGGCTTCCATGAGCATGGCTAGCATGCGCGAGTGGAGGGAGTCGGCGCCCATGATGGTTTGCATCAGCTTCTGACTGACCTTAGCCACGGGCGCCACCCCTCTCACTATTCGGTAGTTGTGGTATCGAGGTTCAGACCTGCCAGCAGGCTCTGACCGCTACCGGCATCAAGCAGAGCGTTTGAAGCGCGGTAGGCTTCCATCTGCTGAATCTGAGCCGGGGAGAATTCGAAGAAGAGCTCGGCGACCGTCTGTACCGGTAGGCCAGATTGGATAGCCAGCTGACCTGCCTGGGCTCGCTCCTGCAGGGACGAGCGGCGGGCAGGTGCCCAGACCACGCGCATTTGCCGGCGGTCAGCAAGCTCTTCTTGCCCGGAGAAGCGCAGCATGTGGCTTACAGCAGCGGCAAAGCGCGGGGTAAGGCGCTTCTGCAAATCCTCTGCCTTGAAAATCTGGCCCTCACGCATGAGCTCGGAGGACGCCGCGGACTGCTGGGCCGCGTCCGAAGAGAGCGCGTAGAGCGGGGCCTGGGCGGCAATAGCCAGCCTCTCGACGTCCTTGGTGATGGAGGTAATCAGCTGGTTGATATCGCCGGTGCCTGACTCCCATACATCAGCAGCCGCAGGAAGAATCCACAGGCTGCCAGGGTCAGAAGTGAAGATATTGCTGTAATCAATCAGTTCTCCGGTATCAGGGTCGGCGTTCGGCACGCCCTTGATGGCTCGCTGTTTGAAGGCCTGCATGGCGGTGATAATCATCTGCTGCAAGATGATGTGATTGATGCGCTGCATGTGCGGGATATGCTTCTCAAATTCACCCTTGCCAAAGCGGTTCTGCAGAGTGTAGACCGGCACACCGGGGACGGAGAGCTTTACGTGCCCGGGTGCTTCCGCTGCCTCGTCCTCAGCACTCCATTCGAAGCCTGAGAGGCTGATGGTCTGCTTGAAGATCACAGACCTGCCCGGCTTGTAGGCCACGCGCATGTAGCCATCGCGGTAGAGAACTAGCACATCGCGGTTGGCGGTATCATCGCGGTAGACCTTGAGGGCGGCGACGTTTTTAGCCGGGTCGGTGGGGTCAGCCTCAGCGACCATCTCGGCCGGGTGCTCAGCGCTCAGCCGGCCAACCACATTCCCCGCCTCATCGATGTCCTCGCGTACCAGCAGGTAAGCCACCGACAGCGAAAGCATCCACTCGATAGCCTGCCGGAAATGAGCGTTAGCATCGGTCTCCAGCAGGGCCGCGTTCATGGCGTCTGTCTGCTCGTCCGTGGGGCTATTCCCCGCCCTCACCGTCTCCACCTGCGTCCGGTAGAGAGTCGAAGAGACAATCAGCTCGGCTAGATTTAGGGATGCGACACCCAGCAGGCGTTCATAGCCGTCCTTTGCCTTGGCATCGATCTGCCAAGGGGCCGGAGGGCTTCCATCAAGCCATGCCTGCAGCTCTTCGATACGCGGACGACGGGTGCTGAGTGCCTTGGCGAGCCGGGCGACCCACCATTCATCACTGCCGGGGGTCTTGAGCAGGGTCTTATCAAAAGCCACGTGGGACCTCCTTTAGTAGATTCGGCGGGGTACGAAAGTTTGCTTGGGCTTCTCCACATCGCCCTTCTTGACGAAAGTTGCGCGAGCTTCAAAAGCCAATGTGGCAGCAATCGCCGCGTCAATCTTGCGCGGGGACTTCTGCGACTCCTTACCAATGACCTCCATATTGCGCGAGCGCGTCCACTTCTGGGCGTTCTGGAAGTGCCGTACCAGCTGGCGGTTGGGAATGATTTTTGCGCGGCCGTCATCAAGAGCAATCTTCAGCCGCTGTAGCGCGAAGTGCATCTTGGTATCGTGCGCGGTGTAGAAAGCGATTTTTGACCCGGCGCCTGATGCCACGCGCAGCTCTTCACCGAAATCTCGCTCCCACTTATCGAGCCAATCCTGCCAGTAGGGCGGGTCAGCAAAGAAGCCGACAACCGTGAATCGCTGGAAAGCCAGGCGTACGGCCGCGTCAAACTTCTTTTCATTCACGTGCCAATCTCGGGCTTCGGGGCCGTCCGGGCGCTCCTGTATGCACAGCGGGAAGAGCAGGCCGTCTGAGACGCGGCAGGCCACCAGGGCGGTGGCGTCATTGGTGAGCGAGCCGTCAAAGCCCAGGGTTATTTCTTCCCCGTCTTCGACGATATCGCCCCACCGTTCAGGCAGGTCTTTGGTGGCTTTCTCTAGGGTGTCAAGGCGGAGCCAGGCGTTCGAGCCTTCCACTAGGGCATTGAGGAAGTAGCGGCGGGAGTCATTGACGGTTGAACGCGGGTCATAGATATCGTCAATGATCGCTTCAACCGAATTCCATTCCATGGCCTCGCCGTAGGATTCGATAATTGCTTCCTTCAGGGCGATGACGTCGCTTAAATCAGAGAGCTGAGAGCCGCGGTGGTCATAGAGCAGGCGCTGACGGCCGCGAAACTTGCCGTCCTGGATGTTACGGGCCAAGTTATAGGTTCGCTCGGCGATGGAATCTTCGCCCGGGGCGTACATAGTGGTTGTTTCCAGGTACCAGGTGCCAGCGCCCTTAGCGCGCTTCTTGAGATTTCGCGTGACGGTATCGTACATCTTCCGCAAGCGAGGAAGGTTGTAAAGGTGGGTCTCGTCAAAAACCACGAAGGTTTCCTTGCCACCATCCTTTGAAGCTGCCCCCGATGAGGTGGGGACGATATCGCCACCATCAGGCAATTTCACGCGAGTAAAGCCAACGTCCATGCCCTCAGCGGCGAGCACGGAGAGCGGCCCCTCGGTCAAGTTCACGTAGATGTTGTCGTAGGTATTGCCGGTCTGGCCTTCCTCGGTGGCCATGATGCGAATCATGGGGTCAACTACGCGGCGGCCCATCGGCTCGCCCGGTTCGTAGTAGTACCGTTTGCCTAAGAATTCGTAGTATTCGCCACCGGAAGCCCAGCCAGCGAACCGACAGGGCCCAAATGCCTCGAAGAGCGCAAGATGCGCGCCAAGTCCTGACTTGTCGCAGCCCTTGGGGCGGGAGAAGAAGGCAGAGTCAACCAGGCGGTCACCGTTCTCATCAAGCAGGTAGCAATTGACGATGAAACCGCCGAATTCTTTCCCTCGACGAACCGGAGTTCCGCGCACATCTCCAGGGCCGTTGATTAGAAAGGTCTCAATCCACCACCAGGCTAAGAAACCAAGTGAACGCTCACGGGTAGCCCCAGCAGGTTTCACAAGAGTGCGAGCCATACCTTATTCCTCCTCAGCCAGCAGCGCATTTCTACGGCTACGAGCAGCCGATAGATTCGGGATATCCTCAGCGCGGACGTCCCCAACCTCAGGGATAGTCACGATCTCGGCGCGCAGGCGGTTACGGTCATCAGGGGTAGCCCCAAATTTAGCCACGCGCAGGCGCACTTCAGAGGCGAAATCCCAGCGCCCGTTCTTCCACATGTTGTGGTGAATCAGCGCAGTATCAAGCAGATAATCCCAATCAGGGTCAGAGAGCATACGCGAAGCCTGAGGTGAGCGCCTCCAATTTTCCCACCAGCGCCGGGTCATCGGATGCCACTCGGTGGGCTCCCCCTTGGTATTCAGTAAGACGCCATCAGGAAGCTCAGGCCCTCGAACCTCGCCATCCTGCTGCAGCTGAGTAAATTCCGGCCTCTTATTACGCCGAATCGCATCCTTTTTAGGAGCCGGACCAACACCAGCCATAGGGAAAACACCCCCTCATCAAACACGAAAACACTATCTCACTAGCAAAAACTCAATTCCCCCAGACCCGTACACAGCGCGAGACCCAGAACGGAGCGGGGGGGGGCTCGCGCAGGGGCGGGGGGGACCCCCCAAGGGGGGGGCTCAGCCAGAAATCAACCCCGGATGAACCGGCGAAGATTTCTTCTGACGCACCCGCCGACCACCCTGCGAACCAGTCTTCTGATTGTGATGCCACGAGCAAAGACTCTGCAGCATGTGAATACGATGGTCATCAGGCTCACCGATATGATCCACATCGGTAGCCTTCTCAACGCAACGCTGCCCGGTATCTTCACGGATATGCACGCAGCGATAGCCATCGCGCTTGAGAACTATCGCCCGACGCCGCCACCAATCAGGCGGCAACGGCGTGGTACGCGAACTCTTACTCTTCCATGTCATCGATACGCTCCGGGGCAAGCACCGCGTACAGGAAAGCACCGAGCCCCAGCCTTGCCGCTGAGGAAGAACCAGGGCTTGAGCCAAGGTGCATGTACTCCTCATCTTCTTCGAAGTCCACCACGCTCATACCCACGATTACATCAGTGGCCTTCGCGGTCTCTGGAAGGTCAGATTCCAGCTCGATTTCCTGACCATTATCAAGCACTAACTTCATGCCACCGACTGCCTTTCACTAGAAGGTAGGCACGCCCCCGCATGCTTTGAATCCGTAGAAACCATTCAAGAATATGTGTGAATCAAATATAGGGGACGCACCAGCTAGGCGCGCAGGACTCGAACCTGCAACTCCGGGACCAAAACCCGGCCAGTTACCAATTACTTACAGCACCTATCAAGCCGCCGACGCCGCCACCTCATTACAGGCAACGGCGCCGGAAGCCTCGCTCGTTTCAACCAAGACAACGAAAGAAATCCGCAAGCTCAGACCACTTGAGCCAGACTGCTTAAACGACGAAAGCCCCACGCGCAAGCGAGGGGCTTTCATCATTCATGTGAAGCGTATGTAGATACACTTCACCACAGCAAGAACAGGATAACATCAATCATTCAGGACGCGCAAGCGTCCTCCAATCTAAACCCTGCCCCAACGCCTGGCCCAGCTCCCACAGCTGCCCACGAGGCCACACAGCAAAACAGCACGAGCACATCACAGCATCGACCCGGTCACCCTCCCACAAAGCCATCAGCGCCGGAGCGCTCACCATATCCCCGTCCTCATCGTAAGAAAACCACTCCGCCTGACCACACCCTTCAGCAGGGCAAACACCAGGCACAGGCGTCCGACGCTCAGGCGAAAGATACGCCTGAATTTGCACAACCCAGCCCCGCCACACCACAGCACGCGAAGCCAGGATGCCAGGATCAACAGACCCCACCACAGCCAGCAAAGCCAAAGCATCCTCAAACAAATCCTCAGAACTCAGCTCATCACGCGCACCCAAATCAACCGCATCAACATGCAAACCACGTCCGATACCAGCCAGCAACTCCATAGCCACCAAATCCACCGGCAAACCAGACCGCCGAGCACCAGACGCACCGCGCTCGCTTCCTTTGCTCTCGGCGGCCATCTTGAGCTGAAGAAGCAGGGGAAGTTCAACGGGCGGCGTTCGCCTGCCGATCTCGTCGGGGGCGACCAGGTCAACGCGGACGCGTTCCTGGGCCAGGAGCGCGAGGGAGTCACGTGCGATTGATTTCACCTCCCACTCCGCAATGCATCCGTAGCACCCGCACGTGGGGTCATCGGTCTTGTGTTCAGGCATGCTTGCCGCCTTTCAGTTGGTCCATAATTTTTCCGCTGGCCCAGTCCTTGGGGTACCAGAAATCGAAGTCAGCCCCGGCCTGCAACAGGCCCTCACCCCAGCGCTTTTGGTCAGGGGAGATGCGTCCCTTTGCTGACTTGAGTTCGCGGAAGAGGACGCGGCGGGCGGATGGATTCACTAGGACGAGGTCAGGGAAGCCAGGCTGGGAACGGCGCGAGTCATGGGTGTGGTAGATCAGCGAGTAGCCCAGGGACTCGGCCAGGTTGATGACACGCTGCTGGAAATCTTTCTCAGACCAGGCGTTGATTTCCCGGGCTCGAAGCTCGGCGGCGGTCATGGCAAAGGACGGTGGCACAGTGTCTTTGGGCAGGGGCTTCGGGGGTTTACCTATCCTTCCCATATCCCATACCTGCTTACTTTTCATTGGTCTTCTTCTTTCTTCTTCCTCGCCTTTTCCTCTTGGGTTTAGCGGGTGTTTCAGTTTCTAAGGATTTTTCAGCTTGTACTTGGGTAAGGTTGCTTGCCCGTCCCGACCCGTCCCGACCCGGAACATCCAGAGCCTCGCCACTTCGTTTCTGTCGTTTTCTGTAGAAGTCTGGCTGAACTCTGCCAGAAGAGCGGCTGATACGCCCTGTGGCGCGGTTTTGCGGGGCAGACGGACGCTCGTGGGCGTCTTGGCGGGGCGCGGCGGCCGGGGCGCTCTCAGAGGCGGCCAGCGCCTCTTCCCGCTCTCCATCGGCCAGCGTTATGTCCCAATCGCTCATCATCTGCTCGACGGGGTCAACCTCGGGAGCCGTAGGTGCGGGAGCGGTCACCGGAGCCAGGGTTTCAGGCTCGACGGTTCGCTCGACCGCGCCCGGCTCAACCGGGGACCATCCGGAGCTGGAAGAAGGAGCCGTAGCGTTCTCGGATTCAACCAGCGGAGCCACGGTTTCGGGTTCAACGCTGGGAGTCGACGAGGTGGCCGGCTCAACTTCTTCATCAAAGATGGGCGGAGTTGTGGGGTTCACATGGAAGCCCCACTTCTTGAGAGTCTCGACGGTAGATTCACTGTAGAACGGGTTCACCGGAACCGGGCGCAGAGGCTTATCCCAGTGCTTGCCGTTACCTCTCGCTTGGTTACAGCCGCGGCAAGAGACCAGCAATTTGCTCGGGTCGCCATTAGCCACGACCATGCTGGTGACATGGTCATAGGTGCCTGCGCGCCCGTTGTTGCGAGCATCGAAGCTCACGACGATCCCACACCAGCGGCACTGATCACCGTCGCGGACTCGAACTTTTCCTAACAGAACAGTGTCGCTAAGGTCGCGGTCACGGCCTTTATTCCATGCAGCCTCCTTTTCCTTGATGAGATGGACGAAGTCATTTGGGTCTTCAATCAGCTTGTAGGCGACCTGGCCGTCCTCGTTCTTGTAGACGCCGGTGAAGAAGCCGACCTTCAGCGCCGCGTCAGCCAGGCGCTCCCAGTTCTGCTCAAAGACTTTCTCAGGGTCAGGCTCAAGGCCACCCTCGCGCTTTACCACGCCCTCTTCAATGAAGTAATCGGTGAAGTGCTGCGCGCTGTGACTTGCACAGTGGAAGAGAAAGCCGGTGAGTTCACGGCGCAGGGCAGGAGTCCAGTAAGGAAGATTGTAGAGCCTCGCAAAAGAGGGATGGTCTGATGATGTATCAGACCATTTCATCCAAGCCACTTACTTACCCCCGTGAACGCGGTGGGTGTTGTTGTGGATTCGCATGGTTGGGCTCCTTTGGTTTAGTGGTGGTTTAGAGGATATGGATGTTGCCGTTGACGGCGACTTCTTCGAAAGCGGTGAGCTGTTCGAAGAGGGTGTGTTCTGGGATGGTGTCGGCGTCGGTGATGAGTTGCTGTTGCCAGTGTTCGATGGCTCGGGGTAGGTCGGTGGTGGGGTCCTCGTAGTGGTTGGTGAAGCCGGCGAGGAAGGTTTGGCCGATTCTTGCGATGAGCCGGTTGTGTAGGGGGATGACGGTGGGTTCTCCGAGGCACTTGGTGGCTGTGGCGAGGGCTTTGATGGTGGCAGGCTTGAGGGGGAATTCGTAGATGTGGTCGTCTTGGTTGAGGGAGTGGGAGGCGGCTTGTCGCCAGAAGCTGGCGGTGAAGAGGTGGCGGGCGTCTGCGCCGGGGAAGCGGGACGAGCGGGCGCCTACGATCTTGCTTTCCTCGTTGATGGTGATGAGGGTCGAACGGACGTATTCGAGGTATTCGCCGTCTTGCTTTTTCTCCCGGCGGGTGGATTCTGCGTGCTCGATGCGCAGGCGCAGGGTCTCCAGGTCGTCGGGGCCAGCTTTGAATTGCTTGGTGATGACGGCCGCGTCATCACGGTGGATAGCGAAGTCGGTCACCTCACCCTCATAATCGACTAGCTGTACCTTGCCTACAGCCCAGGCACCAGCGTTGTTGCGAGCGCTGAGGATGAGCTCGCCCTCGGTGCTGGTTTGGCAGTCGATGATTTCGCAGACGGCGGGTTTGCCGTCGATGCGGTCGTCGGACTTTGCGGGGCGGGTGAACGGGACTAGGGCGGTGAGCATGCTGGTGAAAGCGTCGGTGCGGACGAAGATGTCGGTCATGCTTGCTCCTTGTAGGGGTTGAGGGTGGTGGCGGTTTCGGTGAAGTCAGCGGGTTCTTTTCCGCTTTCGTGGTAGTAGGCTGCCCCTTGGGTGAAGCCTTCCTCCCAGGCTTGGGCTTCTGCAGCTGTACTTGCTGCCAGTGCTTGTTCGTATATCTCGGGGTGCGCCCGGTTGATACGCGCTAGGAGCGCCTCTGCACGCTCAGCCCGCTGGGTGAGCTTTTCGTTGGTGTCAAGCAGGGCGGACAGAGCATTACGAGCTTCGACCATTAAGGTTGCGTCTTGCCTCTCCCCTTCATCCAGCAGCGCGGAAGGCCCTAGCTCAAGTACTATTTCACTTTCGTCGTCTACGATGTCGGCGAGGTAGCCGAAGGTGTTGAAGTGCCACGGCGCGGGGGATGCCTGTTCGTGCAGCTGGCGCAGGCGGGTCAGTTCATCGGGGGTCATTGGTGGGTTTCCTTTCGCATGCGGTGGTTGAGGTTGACGATGTTGCGGGCCACCTCGGGGGTGAAGAAATCACGGTGGCCGCACTCAATGCATTGGGACGTCCAGCCCTGCTTGGCTGTGGGTGTGGGCTGGGCATAGAGAGAGTCACAGACCGGGCAGAAGGACGCGGCGCAGGGCTGGCATACTTCAAAGGATTGGTTGGGCTCGCCGGGGGCGTTCTCAGGCGCCCGCACGCTGTTGTCGCACTCGATACCGCATTCAGCGCACTTAAACCAAGACCGGGTCATGCGTCCCCCTCGGGCTTCTCGAAAGTGCCTTCACCGTAGATATCGATAACTTCAACTTCCTTGGGGTCGATGGTGGCGAAGATATCCGTGAGGTACCTGCTGTAGCAGACCACCATAGGCTTTTGACCGTCAGCCTTAACGAGCTGGGCATAGCTGTAGGACTGGGTGTATTTGCCCTTGTTGTGTCGTGCGGCGAAGCAGGTGCCAGGCTCTAGCTGGTCGGCGGTGAGCTTACGTAGGGGCAGGTCGCCCTTGACCCAGAGAGACCAGCCTCCGCTGTTCTTCCAGGCCAGCTCAAAAGCCCACTCCCAGACGATAGATCCTCGGCTGCTCCAGCCGTAAAACGTGTTGGCCGGCCACCGATGGAAACGCTTCAGCTTGTAGGTGAGCGTGCCCAGCTCGGGGTGCACGCATTTAGCCTCGACACCGTCTAGCCGCTCCCAGTCGATGCGCTCACCGGCGGCGATAGCTTCGGTGAGGTTAGACCAGCCTGTGAGGTCGCGCTGGGCTTGCTGTCCATCTGCATAGCCTCTGTCATAGATGCGCTCAGCGCTGGCCTTGATGAGCTCGTTAGGCTTCGGGTAGATCTCTACGGGATATTCTTTGCTCATTACTGCTTTCTTCCTCTGGGTCGTAGTAAGTCAGGTCGCCTTTTTGGACGCGCTGTGAGCCGTCGGGTAGTACCCAGACGATTCGGGTGACGGTGGCGGTGGATTCGATGGTCAGGGTGTCTGTGGCGGAGCCGTAGGCGTACCAGGTGCCCGCGGCTTCACTGGCGGGAGTAGTGGCCCAGCCGTCCGTGAGGGCTATGGGCTGGCCGTCCGTAGTGATGTAAGCGCCGGTGACGGTCTCGCGGGGCTGGTAAATGTACTTCGGGACCGGGGCGCTGGCTTGGGTAGACGCGCTACTTTGCGCTGTTTTGGCAGGTTCCGTGGCGGGGTCTGTGGCCTGTGAGGTGGCAGGCCAAGACGGCCCGACACTGTCAGCCCACGCATTCAGCACGGCAGCAGTGATAATCAGTGCAAGCAAGGCGGCGATAGCACCCCACGGGGCAGGGTTCTTTGGGGCGGTCATCGCGCACCACCATCGATTAGCTTGGCCTGAGCCTCACCCGCGGACGCCCACTGACGGCGCAGCCGCTTGATCTGCAGATTGCAGTCCTCACGCTCCTCAACAGTCAGCTCCGGGTCAGTCTCTTCAGTGACGGCCAGGCCCTCGGTAGCCTGGGCAATCGTCTTCCACACAATGTCAGGTCGCTTCATCTTTCTATCTCCTTAGCTCTCTAGCTGGGCAAAATCTTCAATGGGCGGTAGCATACGGTCACGCAGCTTATGCAGGCCCTTCGGGGTAATCACAACCTTGGGGTCGCCCACCATGAGCTCACCCGTTTTGGGGTGCCTGTACTTCGTGGCCTGAGCGTCAATGAGGCCCTGCTCCACATACCTCTGCACAGCACGGCGAGCGCCGAATCCGCGCTTGGAAGTCCAGCCGATTGAGTCCATGAACTTCAGCAGCCGGTTCTGGCCTGTTTCAACGCCTGCTCGGCATAGAAGTTTTGCGGCTTGTTCAGCGGTGAAGGTGCCTCGTGCGCCCATGAATTCTTCGTGTTCCTGGACGATGGGTTTCATCTGGGCGTTCTCTAGTTCAAGGCGTTCTTTGGCTTCTACGGTGCTGGCTAGTTCGCGCAGTGCCTCTGAGTAGCTTTGTGGGAGCTGGGGTGTCGCGCTGTAGTGGCCGGTTTTGCGGATTGCTGGCAGCACTTCTTCTGTGACCCAGCGTCTGAAGGTTTTGGCTTCAGGCTTGCGCGAATTGAAAATTGAGGCGTATAGGCCGGATTCGTTGATGGTGTTCACGCCGCGATTTCCAAAACCGGCGATTTGCCGGTTTTGAATTTCATCAGGATCGAGGCGCTTGGTCATCTCGTAAGTGTCGCTGTAGCCAAGGGCGTTAGCTACATCGAGAGCAATAACCCAAGGCTCACCGTCGATTAGCAGGCCGCGTAGTGTCTGGCCGTTGAAGTTGAAGTGCTGGATTTCCTGGTTCATGGTGTTATTCCTCGGTGAGCTGGTCAGCTAGGGCGCTAATGAGGTCGGGTCGGAAGTCGCGCCAGTAGTCGCAGGGGCCGGTGTCTTCGGGGGTGAGCTCGAAGTTGAGGAATACGACGGGCACTGAGGTGATGCCCTGGTAGGCGAGTTCTTCGGCGAGCTCGCGGTTCTCTGCCTTATCGACGTCGTAGACCTTGAAGGTCACGCCCTCGATTGCTGAGGTGAGCTGCCCATCATCGTCCTTGGTGGCGATTCCGGCGTCTACGAACTTGCGTTTGGTGAGGTTGCAGGGCTGGCAACCGGTGGATTTGGTGTAGAGGGTGATGGTTTTCTCGGTCATGGGGGTCTCCTTCAGGTGGTGGTCGGCGCTGTAGTGGCCGGTAGATTTACAGTGACGGCAGTAGCGGGTGATCATCATCGGCTTCGGTGCAGTCGTGTATGGTCAGGGGCTTGTCTAGGCGCTGGCAGGGCTGCATGTGGGCAAGGTGCCAGGTAGCTTTAGCCATTGCTGCTTGATGGGTGTGGGTTTCGTAGGTGGTCAAGCAGGTCTTGCAGGTCGAGCTCCAGATAGTCTTGGCCGGCACTTTGATGATGGTTCCCATGGGTAGGTGCAAGGTCGTGGCTGGCTGGTGGAAAGCGCGTCGGACGCTCATTTGCGCGGTGGTTGTTTTCATGGGATTTCCTTTGGTTGGCTGGGGTGAAGAATCGGGTGGTGGCGTCCACTCCTGCTTCACCGAAGGGGTGGACGGGGTCAAGGGCGACGGCGCAGGTGAGGGCAAGTAGGCCGGTGAGTAGTGCTGCTATCGCCACGACCGCGAAGCCTTCAATCAAGAGCTGCGCGAATGTTGTCATTGCTTCCCTCCTCTACAAAGAGTTTGAAAGCAAGGTTCAGGGTATGGGCTACATCCTCGACGGTGGCTTCCGTGTAGGGGCCGCGCAGCTCGACGCCGTCGGCGCTGATAACCGCGACCGTCCCATCGTCCTGACCTTCGATTAGCGCTTCGTATTCTTGGCGGACGGCCCCGATACGCTGGCGAGCTCGCCCTAGCTGGCTTTTGAGGCCGGTGATGTGCTCGGCGAGCTTGGCGGTCTTCTGCTTCTCAGCTTCAAGGAGTTCTTCGAGAGCCTTTACCGCACTAGGGGAGTCAGCCTCAGCACGGACGAGGCGGGCCTCCTGCTCTGCCTTATCGGCACGCCCACTAGCTTTGGCGGCCGCTTCCTGCAGGTTCTGATTGACCGAGGCTAAGGTGTCGTAGTTCTCGGCCGCCGCGGTGAGCTCAGCACGAGCAGCGTCCAGCTCACCTTGCAAGGTCTTGGCTTTTTCCAGGGCTTTGGCTTCAGCCACGGTCGCGAGGCGCACCTTCTTCCCCAGGGCAATGTTCTCAGCCTCAAGCTCCTGGATTCGCGCCTTCTGCCTATCCAGCAGCGCTTTGACCTTGGGGTGAACCTGAACTTCAGCCGGGGGCGCGGGAGGTTTGGGCTCAGGTGCCACAGTTGGCAGATTCTCAGCTCGACGCGGGTCGCGGTAGACGTAGCCCATCAGAAATTCACCTCATCGTCTACGACGCCGGTGGACGCGGTCTCAGTCTCGGTGCCGGGTAGGGCAGGCTCCCAGTACGCCCGGGCTTGCTTGATAGCGTCAGAAGGCTCGATACCGTAGACAGTTTCGAGAGCGTCTATTTTGTGGTTGGTGTATCGTCCGTAGCCGTTCGGGTTGAAGTTGTCTAGGTTGTAGAGATTGTTGGTTCCCGTGCGTCCGATATCGATAACTCTAACCATGAAGAGTGCGTAGGCCAGCTGGTCCAGGCTCTTTGCGGCTACGGCGTCCCGGTAGACCTCGCCCTTGTTAGGCTCGGCGGGGTCGAAATCGATACCCAGTAGGGTCAGCATGTCAGGCAGGTCGTACCCGGTGTCGCAGATGACTTCTACCAGTGCGCCGTGCGCTGTGCCCTTGAGCTTGCCCGGCTGCCCAGCAAGATTCTCAAGGTGCTCCTTGAACCTGGGGCGCTCCACGCGCAGGGCGAGCTTGACCTTCTCGCGGGCCTCCTGCTCAGCCAGTTCTTCGGGGGTCAGCTCAGGCTTCTCGGCTTCTTCTTTGACCGGAGTAGGGACGTACCACTCAACGGTGCGGCTTGAATTATTCAGGTAGGGGCGCAGCCCGTCCTTACCGTGCTTGTCCAGCACCTCTTTAGGAATGACGCGAGATGTCAGTTCAAGCAGTTCTTTGGGATTATCCGAAATCCCAGGAAGCTGAAATGGATGACGACGAATGAAAGCAGAGCCCATAGCCTCTTCTTCCTCTAGGAAGTCATAGCCCAGCTTCACCAGGTGGTCATAAACCTTGGGGCCAAGGGTCTTCCACTCAACCGTGGTGGTCATAGGTGGTCTTTCGGAGTCTTTGATGGTGGAAAAATGTGCGGGAAATTTTTTGCAAGAAATTCGGGGGACGTCGGTAACAGTGGGAGTGACGGGGTGTTACCAGCGGGGCCAGGCGGGGCGGTTCCGGCGCTCTGCGCGGACCTGCTCGGCGGTCAGGCCGTGCTCCCGGCGGTAGGCGGCGAGAACCTTCTCAACCTGGTGGGCTTCTGCTCGCATGCCGGCGGCGACTTCTGCCAGCTCGCGGAAGAGCCGGTCAAAGCTGATCTCGCGCTGTGCTTTGAGTCCGCGGATGCGGTGGTCTGCTCGCATGCCCATCCAGAACCGCTGCTCGGTGATTCGAGGGGCTGGCAGGCTCATTGCGCATCCTCTTCCTTGGCGAGGGTGGGCATGGAGTAGACCAGCACGCCGACCAGCAGAATCACGGCGAAAGTGCCGCCGTTATTCTGGCCAGGATTAGCCAGAGCCAGCACCGCAAAAACCGCGAAGAGAGCGAGCCAGATTTTTAGCTTCATGCCGCCTCCAGCACGGGGCGGTCAATCTGGTACTGCTCGGTCGTGAAGGTGGCAATCTGACGCGTCCAGCCACCCTCAGCGGCAAAAACCTCATTGGTAGCCCAGTCAATGGTGATGGGCGAACGAGGCTCTAGGGCGCGGGTGAGCGCGTAATCAACAGCTGCGCGGCGTGCCTCAGAGCGGCGCTTAGCGTCCTTGTAATCGGGGTACTGAACCTCGCGTGAATCGAGGGTGCGGAGGGAGTCCTCGCGGGTAATGACGATGCCCACTCGCTCGTGGACGGTGCCGGTCTTAGCCATTGGTTTGGCCTTTCTTCTCAAAATCTAGGGGGTGTACGGTCTTGATGTGCTCTGCTGCCAGCTCTTCGAGGGCTTCCTCGATAGGGATTAGCCCTAGCTGGCTCGGGGCCCAATCGCCTGCGTACCAGTCGCAGATGGGGCAATGAACCTCGACCTTGTAAATGCGGGTCATGCGAGAGCGAAGTCTTTCTGCGTGGTGGTTTTAGAACCGCCTAGGGCTTCGCGGAGTGCGGCGGCCGCGCCCGTGATAAGCCCGGCTAGGGCGTCCAGCGCGCCGGCGGCGGCCACTCCCAGCGGACGTAAGGCTTCGACAATGTCCTTGCCGGTGACAGGGCGAACGTGCCACATAATCAGAGTGGAGGCCGTCTCGGGCGAGGTTGCGCCGGGTACAGCTTCCCAGATGTACTGCTTCAGTGGCTCACTCATTACGCCGCCTTCCCTCGGTGGATTGCCTTGGACCGACTGGTTTGCCGGAAGAAGCTGGGCAACTCAACGACGTTTTCAGGCTCAGGCAGCGGCGCCGGCGCAGGTTTTTCCTGCGCGAGACGGCCGGGGTTAGCCGAGGCAGCCATGATCTGCTTGAGGTCGTCATTGGAGAAACAGACCTTGCCGCGTCCTTGCCCGCCGTGGTGAGGCAGGGCACCGGAGTAGGCTTTACGCCGCAAGGTATTCGCGGTGTAGAGGGGCGCGAGGACTTCTGCTGCTTCTTCGAAAGTGTAGAAGTCCTGGTCGCCTAGCCTGAGTCGGCGGGTCATGGGCGTAATCCTTTCGGGCTGGGGTGCGGACGGCGGTGGTAGGTTCTTCCGCGCCGGGCGGGTTAACGAGATACTTGGGCTATGAACATCATCGAAACTAAGATCATCTCCAGCCCTCAGAGCCACAACCCTTCTGAAGCTTCTTTGCGCGAGAACGTTGAAGTAGCAGCTCAGGGGAACCCAGTTGTCTCTATGAGGTACTTAGCCCAGGCACTTCTTCAGACGATGGACGAGCTTGAAGCTGTCAAAGCTGAAGTGGCTGAGCTCAGGAAGAAGCTTTAGCCTGAGTGGGGCTTCGAGGTTTCTACGAAACGAGCTTCGTATTGCATCATCTGGATGTGCTCGACGTTGATCTGGGTGACTAGGCTGCTGACAATTTCCATCTTGCGTTTCCAGTCATAGTCTTTGCTGTTGATGGCTGTACGTAGCTCATTAGCAAGGCAGGCAATACGTTCGATTGCTTGGGATTGGAGTAAAAGCGCGTAGTTGTCGGTGGCGTATTTCTGCTCGTTTGTTGGGTTTTCGCTCATGGGGTTCTCCTTTCGGGGGACGGTGCGGACGGCGGTGGTAGGTTCTTCCGTACCGGGTGGGTTTAACGAGATACTTGGGTCATGTCTTTGATTACTGAGAACTACGAATTTTTCGAGCAGCCTAAGAACCCTGATTCGGTTTCACATGAGGAAGTGATGGAACTGCTGAGACGTAGAAGCTCTAAGGTGATGCCGTATCATCTCGTCGGCGTTATTGATGATTTACAGCGTCAGATTGATGAGCTGAAGCGTGAGGTCGAGGCTTTAAAGAAAGCTCAGGGCTAGTCCTCATGCACGCTTGAAACGTCCGATATTCGGAGGAGCTCGTCGTTCATCTTCAATACGCACGCTTTGACAGTTTCCATAGCTACAGGCACTTGGTGCGGTTCTGGGCCTGAGACTACGCGCCGGATTTCACTTGCCAGGTAGGCGATTTCGTGAAGTGCTTTTACCTGGTTGGTGGTGGCGCGATAGTCGGTGTTGTAGGTAGCCATGGGGTTTTCCTTTCGGTGATGGTGGTGCGGACGATGGTGGTCGGCGAGCGCGGGAAATACCCTATATAGGGTCATGGTGGGTAAAAAATTATGCCGCGTGGTGCAGTGGTTCGATTCGGTAGCCTCCGATGAGTTCGCTAGGTGACACATGGAGGAAATCGGCTACTGCGATGAACTGGGGGAGTGAGAACTCTGCTTCTCCGCGAAGAGCAGAGCTGAGCCAATTCTGTGAGCAGTTGAGGAATGATGCAAGCTCCTTCTGGGTTCGCCCTTGCTCGGACAAGTGCCAGCGAATGCCGGTGAGGATGTTCTTTGAGTTGCTCATTGCAACCTCCTTTCGAGACACAACAATACCCTATATAGGGTCAGTGTCAAGCTATGGAGGTAAAAATGTATTTTTCTTGGTATTCTTAGTGCCATGGGAAGAAAAACTACAGCACGAGTCACTGCTCTGATGGTGGCCCTGAATGAGGAACTCCGGGCGCTGATTGCTCGCAGGAATATGTCTCAGAGGCAGCTGGAGGCTGCCTCCGGGGTTAGCCAATCTTTGATCTCTAAGGCGATTTTCAAGGACGAATCTGTTCTGAATCTCTCCCAGTTCGAGGCTATCTGTGAAGTGCTTGGGGTATCACCCAGCGCCGTCCTTGAGAGTGCCGAGCGCGCCGTCCTTGCTGCCCAGCAAACCCAAGCCGAGCACCAGCGTCCGTCCGGTCGCTACAACTCCGCCGGCGAATGGGTCCCCGCCACCCGCGACGGCTACACCCTAGCCGCCTACGAAACAGACGAGGAGAAGGGCGTTGATTACATCGACGACTAAAGACCCCTACACCCTCGCCGAAGAACTCGGCGTCCCCATCGTCTACCGCAAACTAGCCGGCGGACTCCACGCCTACTGGGACGGGGCGAGAATCATCGTCGACACCCGCCTGTCCCAAACCCAAGAGCGCTGCGCAATCACCCACGACCTCATGCACGTCATAGCAGGGGATGAACCCTACCTACACGTGCTCAGCTCACCGTCCATCGAAGCCAAACGAGACCTGCAAGCAGCAGAACTGCTCATCGACCCGGCAGCCTTCCGCCAAGCAGCCACCATGTACCCCGACGACGGCGCCAAAGTAGCCCGCGAGCTAGGCATCACCAACCGAATCCTCAACGCCTGGGTACGCGCACACGGAGTCGAACTCATCGAACTCGATGAGGTGGCCTAGGGGAGTGGGGAGAATGATGGGAGCCCGTCACCGGGAAAGGTGGCGGCGGGTTTCTTTTGCGCGTAACGTACCACAAACGAGCGCGGTTAATCGTATCTTTTAACCATGACCGCACAGCCCTACACAGCAGACCAGATACTCGCAGCCTTCAGCAAAGGCCTCAAAGGCACCCGCATGAAAGCTATGGCGCAAGAGATTGCAGGATTGGCCAATGAGAACGCTGACCTCAAACAGCAACTAGCGAGAGTAGGGCATCAGCCCACCATCGATGAAATCGAGCTCGCCAACGAAGAAGCAGCACGCATCCTTGCAGAAGCTCGCGCCCAAACCTTCGTAGAAGCAACACGAGCCTGGGAAGAAGGTCACGAGAACTGGAAGAGGGCACACGACCAGGGGGAGTTTATCCCATCACCCATTAGCACCGTTGCCTTAGAATTTGTTTCAGTTCTTGCAGCGGTGGGAGAGTTTCACCCCTTTGAGCGCCGCCTAGATTTAGCAAGTGATTACGGTTCTGCCACGCTTTCTATCGGCAAGAAAGAAGCTGCAGAGCCTGTTGCTGAGCTGCTGGGTAGGCCAGAGCCGGGGGATTCAATCACCCGAACCCTTGATGTGGTTCTACTGCCTGCACGCTACCAAAAAGCCAATGAGCCTGCTGAAAAGTATGTCTTTGGGTATGCAGATGGGCACCTGGTCGGCGGCCTGACGATGTCCTATTCCAAGTCCTTACTTCCCTTCCTTGAGGCCATGGTGGCATTGGATATTAGTGTGGTAGGCCGGGCGGAGGTGACCCTGAGCGCGGCGAAGTCATCGGGTAATCTGCAGGTCAAGAGCAGCATAGGAATGCCTGACCGATACGCAGTTCGAGACACCATGCCCAAGATTTACCGGCTGGCAAAGACCCTCAACAGTATCTACGTGAAAAACCAGTTGATGAACCCTGATGATGTTGAATGGCTCAACAAGTTTGGGCGGCTAAGTGTAGAGATGCGACAGATCAACAACAGCACCAGAGACTGGGTGCGGGAGCAGAGAATCATGGGCGGCTAGGGCAGTGGCCCATTGAATACGAAATACGGTGAGCACGAGCTAAAACCCGTAGACGGTATTTAATCGTATTCTTAACGCTGTGTGCTCTACTCATTGATGTCATAAGGAATTTAGATGCCTGAACTTAGCTACAAGCGTTCGGTACGTTACTACCATTTTTACCCAGTCCAAAAGGATAGCAAGGGGAGCAAAATCGATGCGTCTATAGCAGCTCCACCTAAGTGGCAAGCACGCTTGCGTGAAGCATTTAAGGATGTCAAAAGTGGGCTTCTAATCCCTGACGATAAATCTAAAATCCGTTACTATCTTCACGAGCATACTGGCAACCAATCGCTGGTGCAGATTAGCATGCACAGCAAAATGGATCTGGCTTTCTCCACTGAGATTGATGATAGTTCGCCTTCCCCCAACGATTTCAAGCTGCTTGACCCTGAGGGGTCGCGATACCTAGCTAAGGCAACCTCAGTTACTCTTGGGCTTATGGATGGCCGACTGGTGGCAGCTGTAGCTACTGGTATGCAGGGAGCAGCTCCTGGCGTAAAAGCTCTTCACCGGTTTATCAACTACGCAATCAAGCTGAATGACTCTAGTTGGTCATGGGAGCAGCACGGGGTTTTGTTGGAGTCCGACCGTAAACTCCTCAAGGCGAGCGATGGGGCCCGCGCTTTTAGCGGCGAATTTATCAGCGGGGATTTACTGGTCAGCAAGAGTAAGGACCCCATTAGCAGAAGCGTGAGGAAGTTGAGCAGGCAAATGGGGGTTGAGATTCGCGGGTATGTGCGGTATGAAATCGTTGACAAGAACTCTCGCATAGGTATCGGCAGGTTTCGTGACCTCACCACGATACTTCCTTTTAGCAAGGGTGTTAAGCCTAAAGTTACAGCAGTTGACGGCTCCGGGGAGCGTATTCTCACACTTGCCAGTCATCACTTTGCTTCAGAGATATACTTGAAGCCAAACGATTTGATTGGAGCTAATTTCTCCAGCCTGCTCAACCTCACAATGGAGAACTTCGAGAGTGTCGCTCCGGAGATCACTGAAGTTATCAGCACGTTCTATCCAAAAGCTAGGGGCAAGAAATGGACAGGACAAAAGACCGAATCATCTTCTACTGGAAAGCAATCGACCTTGTTCTAGCTGCTATCACCGTTGCGGCAATCATCTGGCTCCCCTCGGTAGCTCTTATAGACACGAACCTTTACCCAATAGCTGTTACGGTCGCTGCAGCGTCGCTAACGATTTCAATTTTCGTCTGCACAATGAACTACACCGGCGACTCAGAGGGCATCAAAATGCTTGTCCGGGAACACGGAACTGTGTTCCGAGGCAGATGGGCTCACATTTTCATTTCGACTCTAATTGCGCTGGGGCTGCCCATCGTGGCTATGGTGATCGATGAATTCTGTAGTACAGCAGGGAATGCGTTGGGGCTATTTTCTATAGTGCTTAGCCTGCTGCAAGCTTCCCGAGCAATCAGATTATTGCTTCTTCTTGTTGAAGCAAAGGACACTGCTGATGAAATCCAGCAGATTAGACAACATATGCAAGACGTCAGTAGCAAATTGTAAAAAGATCCCGGCCCACACGAATGGGTCGGGATTTTTTCTAAAAAATTTTCAGGAAATCTCTGTTCCACATTCCTTTTTATTTACCAATCTGGTAAACTAATAACTGTTGGGGCAACCGCTCCAATGCAACTAAATAGTGGAGGAAACATGGAGATTATCTCCCTCATCGTTTCTTGCATCAACACCCTACTGGTAGCGATAGCAACGGTCATCACCTACAAGATGTACCGAGACAGCAAGTAAACGAAAGCTCGCTCCGAGATACCGCAACTACCTCGGGGCGAGCCCCCTCTCACTATACCGAAAGGAAACCACGGTGAACCAGAATAGAAAAATCCTGATAGCCCTCAATGTAGCCATCCTGGTGCTATCAGTAACGCTAGTCATCATGCAGATAGTCCAGGGCAATACTGGCATGGCAATTCTCTGGGGTGTGCTCGCAATAGCCAACGCAGCAACCCTGGTAATGCACCTTAAAGCAGGCGGCCGCAATGGCTAAAACCATCATCGTCAGCACCATTGAGCTAGCCACCTTCCTGGGCCTTACCAAGCAAGGGCTATACAAGCGAGGAGAGCTACCACCGGCTGACTTCATCTCCGTTGGAGGCCGAGAGTGCTGGCTTCCCAAAACTGCTGAAGCCTGGGATGCAACCTATCGGCAAAAGCACGGCGCAGGGCGTCCTGCAACTAAAAACTGAACTGACTAGACAGTAGAGAGCCCCGGTCCACAGAAGTGGGTCGGGGTTCTCTACTGCCCTCTGAGGGGCTAAAAATCTACTGAACCACCTCGATGCCGCCAGGAGTCCACCGGATGGTGAGAGTGGCGGGCAGGTCACCTGTGGCGTCTGGCTCGATTCCTGTCTCTAGCCAGGTGCGGTCTACGGCCGTAATTTCTGCCAGGCGGTCTAGGTCATCGCTAGACGGCTTGAACGCTCCAGACTCCCACCGGCTAAGCGTATTGCGGGCCACCGGAATCATCTCAGCGAGCGCAGCCTGTTTGAGCCCTGCGTGTTCGCGGGCTTTTCTGATGCGGTCTTGGAGTGTCCAGGTGGGGATGGTCATGGGTTTATTGTATCGGATTGTTGATTTTTCACCATAGCTTTGGTGCTTTTGTGTTGCAATATCTACAGGTGTGTGTGTATTGTGGTTCTTGATATGTAGCATTTGCTACATATTCAGGAAGACGTTCTTACTTTACGGTTCTTGATTCCTGGCCTTGAGGCTTGCAACCTCAGGCGAACACAAGCAACCGCCTGGATAGCTGCGTTAGAGCTGCAGCACTTGAGATAGACCCAGTACCGGGAATGGGCCACAAAGGAATTGGCTTTCGGGGTAGCTCCCCGGGGTTGATGCATACGATGAGACTGCCTAGATTTTCTGCAAGGAAAGATTTAGGGGTCTACTTCTCGTATCTGGGAGAGGAAACCCAGCGCCAAACCTCGGGAGCTCTTTGGGGGATGGGAATCACAAAGCCTCTCGCGCTAGCGCAATCTCTAGCCGATTGGGGCGAAGCCCCCTCAGCTCACCTACCCCAGCATCAACCTAAAACCCCGTCGCCAAGTAGGCAGCCTGGTTAAGCTCACCAAGTAAGGAGGGCCGAAGCAAGAGGGGGCGGGCCTGGAATGTCTCAAGCCTGTTGACACCGCGTCAACGGGAAGGGGAGCGGAAAAGCATGTTGACGCCGTCAACAAACAGCTGTCTTGGGGGAGTGTGTGAAAGTAAGAAAAACGCGCAAATACAGGGCGGAAAGGGCTGAAAATAAGCCAAAAATGGCAGG